>CAYNQA010000414.1:0-2379 GCA_964399225.1 uncultured Anaerolineaceae bacterium | reverse complement strand
TCGCGGCGGGTGGAGCGGCTCACTCCGATCACGGACGCGACATGGCCTTCCTGCTCAAAGCGACGGCCAAAGGCGAGGCCGAGGGATATTTCATTCGTGATGTGGCTAAACTGCGCGTGGTGGCGTCTCGTTACGACATCAAGATCGAGGGGCGCGCTCCCGAAGAAATTGCCAACGACCTGGCGGATATTTACATCGCGCAGTTCGGACAGCAGTACGGCGAGATCATCCCTGCCAAGAACGCCCCCAAGAAACGACAGCAGATCTGGCGCGAGCAAAAAGTCTGGCCGCGCGGCGTTGATCGCGAAGTAGTCGAGGCTTTGCACCGCACCCACATTGGCGACGACCAGGATCCCGCGCATATTTTGAATCACGCCATCCGCACGGCTCTCGCGGACGGTTGGGGCGGCTCGATGATCGCGACGGATATTTCGGACATCCTCTTCGGCACCCCTGCTCCAATTCTCGGTCAGGCCAATCTCGGCGTGATCAAAGAGAATATGGTTAACGTAGTCGTACACGGGCATGAACCTTCCATGAGCGAAATGCTCGTGGCGGCTTCGCAAATGCCAGAGATCATTGATTACGCCAAAGCCACGGGCGCAGATGGCATCCAACTCTCGGGCATCTGCTGTACGGCCAATGAAATTTTGATGCGTCAGGGCATTCCTGCGGCGGGCAACTTCCTGCACCAGGAACTTTCGATCTTGACTGGCGCGGTCGAAGCCATGGTCGTGGACGTGCAATGCGTAATGCAGGCGCTCGTCGGTTTGGCGCAGAACTTCCACACCAAGGTCATTACGACCTCGCCGAAGGTGAAGATCAAAGGGGCGACACATATTGAATTCGATGAGCACAAGGCGCTCACCATTGCCAAAGATATCCTGAAGGTCGCCATTGATAACTTCAAGAATCGCGAGTCCGCCAAGGTTCGCATTCCGCAGATCAAAGAGGATGTGATCCCAGGCTTCTCGCACGAGTACATCAACTACATGCTCGGCGGTTCCTACCGCGCTTCGTTCCGCCCGCTCAATGACGCCATCATGACAGGGCGCATCCGTGGCGTGGCGGCCATCGTGGGATGCAACAATCCACGCTCCTCACAGGATTACCTGCACAACACCGTCGTGAAGGAATTGCTCAAGAACGACGTGCTCGTCGTCCAGACGGGATGCGGAGCCATCGCCGCGGGCAAGTTGGGACTCCTTTTGGGCGAAGCCGGCCTGACCGAGGTCGGAAGCGGCCTTCGAGAAGTCTGCGAAACCGTCGGCATTCCGCCCGTCCTCCACATGGGCTCCTGCGTGGACAACACCCGCATCCTGACCGTGCTGACCCAGATGGCAGAAGAAGGCGGTCTCGGCGATGACATCGACCAGATACCAGCCGTTGGTCTTGCTCCCGAATGGATGAGCGAGAAGGCGCTGGCGATCGCGACCTACTGCGTCGCGTCGGGCGCGTACGTCATTTTCGGCGGCGCGTCGCCCGTGGGCGGCATGCCCGACCGCGTCAACGACAGCGACGAGGTGCTTCACTACATCAGCGAGGGCTGGGAAAAGATCTACGGCGGCAAGCTGGAGTTCATCCCCGACCCAAAGAAGATGATTGAAGCCACGCTGGCACACATCGACAAGAAACGCGCTGCGCTCGGTCTCCCCATGTGGGAGGAAAACAAGTTCGGCCGCAGCGGCGACGCGGTGATGAAAGAACTTGAAGCGCTCCCGCTCAACGTCAAGCGCGAAGCGATCTACGGCGTCGCGGCGGATTAGGAGGCAACCATGTCACGTTATATTGCAACCCGAGCCATCCGCGGCGCGAACGCGCTGGTGACCGAAGCAGAAGTGATGCTCAACAAGGCCTTGCACGAAAAAGGCCCCGACACCCCCGTCGCGTTCCCGAACACGGCTTATTACCTCCCCACCATTCTTGGTATGACTGGCCGCTCCATTGAAAAGATCGGCGACCTGAAGCCAGTGGTGGAGCAGGCGCGCAACATGCTGCACCCCGTCCCCGCGGGCAAGCATTGGACTCCCTACCTCGGCGAGACACTCGACTCAGGCATGGCGACTTTGCTCGCGGCTGAGACTATCGAAGCGGTGCGTTTCGTTTATGGACTGCAACCCGAACCCATGCCTGGGTTCCATCTCGCGGGCGGGACCTCGTTCACCAGTCCCGACAACGGCGGCAGTGACGGCGCGTCCCTCGACGGACATTTGAACGGTCCCATCGACGACATTCAACTCCGCTCGTGGGGCATCCAACTCGTGGATGGGCGTATGCCTGGCTTCGCGGCCATCGTCGGCTGTGCGAAGTCCAACGAGGTGGCGGTCAAGATCGTGCGCGAACTTCAACGCCGCAACATCCTGACCTTCCTCTCGGGCA
>CAYNQA010000413.1:0-2383 GCA_964399225.1 uncultured Anaerolineaceae bacterium | reverse complement strand
TCATCGCTTCGGTCTCGCGGTTGGGTGAAGCGACGGAGCCTGAATCCAAATGGTCACGTCCGATCACGATGGGGGCTTTCACTTTTCCGCTTGCAACCAGTTCATTGAACATCAATCCCGCCTTGGCGCGTTCGCCGTAGCCCAGCCAGCAGATGCGTGAAGGCAATCCCTGGAACGGGACTTTCTCACGCGCCATCTTCAGCCAACGATGCAGGTGCGCGTCTTCGGGGAACAAGTCCATGATGGCCTGGTCGGTGGTGTAAATGTCTTCCTTGTCGCCGGAGAGCGCCACCCAGCGGAATGGTCCCTTCCCCTCGCAGAACAGCGGACGAATGTACGCGGGCACGAAGCCTGGAAACTCGAAGGCATCCGACACGCCGTAGTTGTAGGCTTGCTGGCGCAAATTGTTTCCATAATCAAACACTTCCGCGCCCGCGCGTTGGAAGGCCAACATCGCCTCGACATGTTTCGCCATGGATGCCATCGCCATCTTTTTGTAGCGTTCGGGATCGGACTTGCGCAACTCGTCCGCCGCGGTGACGGAGAGTCCCGACGGCACGTACATCAACGCTTCATGCGCGGACGTTTGGTCGGTCACTACGTCGGGGATGACACCGCGCGCCGCGAGCTCCGCGTACACGTCTGCGGCGTTGCCGATCAAGCCGATGGACTTCGCCACCTGCGCGGCTTTCGCCTCCTCGACGAGCGTCATCGCCTCTTCGAGATTATCCACCACCATGTCCACGTAGCCGATGGCGCGACGGCGCTCCGCGCGTTCGGGGTCTACCTCGACGATCAGTCCCACGCCCTCGTTCATTGTGATCGAAAGCGGTTGCGCGCCGCCCATGCCGCCGAGTCCAGCGGTGAGGACGAATTTTCCCTTGAGCGAGCCCCAGCCCTTGAGTTTGGCGAGCGCGCCGAAAGTCTCGTAGGTGCCTTGCAAAATTCCCTGCGTGCCAATGTAGATCCATGAGCCAGCCGTCATCTGGCCGTACATGATCAGTCCTTTTTTGGCGAGTTCATCGAAATGCTCCCACGTCGCCCAATGCGGGACGAGGTTCGAGTTTGCGATGAGCACCTTGGGCGCATCCTTATGACTCTTGAACACCACCACAGGCTTGCCTGATTGCACCAGCAGGGTCTCGTCTTCTTCCAGATTCTTCAGCGACTCGAGAATCGCGTCGAACGATTCCCAATCGCGGGCGGCCTTTCCGCGCCCGCCGTACACGACGAGGTTCTCGGGCTTTTCGGCCACTTCGGGGTCCAGGTTGTTTTGGATCATCCGGTACGCGGCTTCGGAGAGCCAGTTCTTACAGGTGAGTTGCGGCCCGCGAGGGGCACGCACGGTGCGAGGTCCAGACATGATGCGACTCCTTGTGAAGAAAAAAATCTCCCGGCCATTATAGCCGGGAGAATGAGAAAGTCGTAAAAAATTGGTCTAGTTTTGCTGTGCCATCAATTGCTCGAAGCTGGTTCCGCGCAGGCGGTTAACCAAGTCGTCCTGTGCATCGCACCAGACGGAGCGCAATGGGCACTCATGATCGAACACGCACGAACCGTTTTCTCCCACGCACTCGTTGAGTTGGATGGGACCGTCTATGGCCTCGACCACCTCGAGCAGGGTGATGTCTTTCGGCTCACGGGCAAGCGTCACGCCGCCGCGCGCTCCGCGTGATGTGTGAAGCAACCCCGCGATGGAGAGTTGCGAAATGATCTTGGCGAGGAATGAGGGTGGGATGTGTTGTTCCTCGGCTACTTCGCTGGTAGCCGCGCGCTGACTGGTCCCGAGACGGGAAAGATACAAAACTGCGCGGACGGCATAATCGGCTTGACGTGTGATCTGCATAGCCTGCTCCTTATCGAGTAAAGCAGATAATATTTACCTGCTTTTAACCATTCTAGTTGCACTCTCCCCGGGCTACAAGTGATTTAGGTCACAGACAAAGCGTGACCTTTTACTCCGAAAAGGCATTATGTCGATTTGCGGCCTCTAGGCAATTCATCCTGTTTCCATGCCGCCTGCAAAGCCTGCTCCACCGAGCGGACTTCCACCACTTCGATGCCCTTCGGATACGGCTCGCCTTTGCGGATCGCCTTCGGAACAATGGCGGTTTTGAATCCCAGTTTTTGCGCCTCGCGCAAACGCGGCACCATCTGCCCGGGCATGCGTAACTCGCCAGCCAAACCGATCTCGCCGATCAACACCGCCTCCGCACGGACCGGCACGTCGCGCCATGAGGATGCGATGGCTGCGGCGACTGCGAGATCTGCGGCGGGTTCGTCAATTTGGATGCCGCCCACCACGTTGACGAAGATGTCCTGCTCGCCGAGTTTGAGTCCAACGCGGCGCGTCAGCACGGCGGTGATGAGCAGGACGCGGTTG
>CAYNQA010000412.1:0-2404 GCA_964399225.1 uncultured Anaerolineaceae bacterium | reverse complement strand
AAACATTTCCGTATTTGTACTGAACGACAACGATAATACGATATTGGTTGCCTTTGACGTTGAACACGACTCGATTGTTTGCGAGAAAGCTGGCTGTTTTGTGTACTGCTTTGATATCCGATGGCGTTTTCCAATTAGAGTGTTCAACATCAACGTACCATGCAAGCAGCGCTTGTTTTGAATCCGGGCGCTTTTCCCAGAAGTCGCGCAATGCTTTGCGGGAGATGATACGCATGACAGGATTATACCACTTGTTCCCAATTTGGGAGCAGCGTCACTAGATATGGTTGACTGAAGAAACCAAGTCAGAAATCGGAACAGATTGACTTTCCCCCGCTGTTCGTGATTTGACTTCCACCGTCCCGCCCTGTAACCCACGCTCTCCCACCGTCACGCGGACCGGACATCCGGTCAGATCCGCGTCGTTGAATTTCACTCCGGCGCGTTCGTCGCGGTCATCGAAGAGGACGGAGATGCCCGCGCGTTGCAGTTCGTTGTAAATTTCCTCGGCCTTGGACTTCGTGTCCATCGTCTTGCCGGGGACATGCATCAGGTACACATCGAACGGCGCGGCGGATTTGGGGAAGGCCAAGCCCTTGTCATCGTGGTGGGACTCGGCGAGGGCGAGCAGGATGTTTTCGAATTGGTAGCCGCTTCTAGCTTTGAGCAGGAGGGCATTGACTTCCTCGAGCGGACTGCCGCACATTGCGCAATCATGGCCAGCATTCGCCAACGCCAGGTCGGTGACGATCTCGGGGAAGTAGTCATGTCCGCAGTTGGTGTTGAGCAGGTGATATCCCGCCTCGTTCGCGCCCGCGACCAGATTGGTGGAGTGGGGGATGAGTTCGTCTACGACGATCAGAGCATCGGTCAAGCCGACAGGGGATGCATAACCCGGTGCTGCGCCTGCGTGTTCGATCTCCTCTGTCGTGGCGAGGCGGACGTCACCGACGACGTTCTTGAGCTTGGCCTCGCTCAAGGTCATGTCACCGCGGATGACGACGAAGACAAATTTTCCGCTCGGGACGCGGGTGAACATCAAGGCCTTGGCGGTCTTTTCTTTGGGGACGTTCAGGAACGCCGCCAGTGACTCAATGGTGGGACATTCCGGCGTTTCCACTTTCTCCGCAGGCAGGGGTTCTTCGGCTGGGAGCGGAGTCTTCTGGAACAGCGCCAACTCTTTGCGGGCAGAATATCCGCAGGCGTGACAGTGAATGACTTCGACTGAGCCCGCCGAGAGCGGGAAGTAGGTTTCCTCGGAATTGCGGAGAACAGAGATGGAAGAAGCTGCCCTCTCGCTGTGTTTCTTCAACTGTTCGAGCGCATGTTTGCCCAGTGGGGTGGCTTCGTTTTCGCGGGTCAGGTATCCTGCGCGGACCAGCCAACCGAATCCCTCCGTGCGGGCGTTGTTCGGAAATTCTCGTTGCGTTTGGATTTGCAGGTCGCGGTATTTCATGGCGAAAAAAATATCACCACGGAGCACACGGAGAACACAGAGTAAATATCAAATATCTCTGTGCGCTCAGTGGTCTCTGTGGTGAAATACCTTAGGATGAACTCTTTTTCTTTCTGATAATCGTGGATGGAGTCGCGTCGGTAGCGGGAATTGCCATGGGAGTCGCGGCGATGGACTCGGCCTGAGCGGCCTCGGCAGGTGTGGACTCGGGAGCCGGTTCGAGGTCCAGTTCGACGCGTTCCTCCATGCGGATCTGTCCGCGCAGGAAGGCGCCCTCTTCGGTCACGAAGGCGGTGGTGACCACGTCGCCCCACACGCGGCCGCTGGCGCGGATCTCCAATTTTTGCGTCGTGATATTTCCGCGCACCGCGCCCGCCACGATGACCGCGTTGGCGCGGATGTTCTCGCAGGTCACGCGTCCCGTCTCGCCGACGACCAACATGCCGCGCAGGGCGATCTCGCCTTCGAACGCGCCCTCGATGCGCACGCCGCCGGTGCCGTTGATGGCGCCGTGCCAGATCAGGCCCGAACCGAGCACCGAGGTGATGCGCTCGACGGCCTGGATGGGTTGGTTGGATTCAGTGGGGGTGGTATTACGTTTGAACATGGGCTAATTTTACCGTTAAAACAAAAAGGGCGGACACACGGGTCCGCCCACTGATAACTGATCACTTACCACTGATCACTCAGACTTCGCCTCGGGGTTCATTTGCACGCCGATGGTGTTGAAGCCGCTGTCCACATACATGATCTCGCCGGTGATGCGCGCCGAGAGGTCCGACGCGAGGAACACAGCCGCGTTGCCAACATCTTCGATGGTGACATTCTCGCGCAGGGGGGAAATGTCCGCGAAGTGTTTGTACATGTCGCGGAAGCCGCCCACGCCCGCCGCGGCCAGCGTGCGGATCGGTCCCGCCGAGATGGCGTTGACGCGGATCTTCTGCGGGC
>CAYNQA010000411.1:0-2414 GCA_964399225.1 uncultured Anaerolineaceae bacterium | reverse complement strand
CCACAGCCACGCGGCAAAAGCCCCGAGGACTTCTCCGAGAAGCGTAAAGCCAACCAAAGCCCCTCCTCCCCATTCAACAAGCATATCCAGGGCGCCAGGCATGCCGAGTGCCAAATAGTTATAAGCCAGCAGGCCGCCTACAAGGGCGCACAACGCCCAGCGCACACGCCAGCGCGATGAGCCAAAACTGCCGCCCACCCAATTCGCCAGGAAGGCTCCGCCCCCCAACACGAACAGGATCAATAACCATCCGCCAAACCGCGGATGTCCATCAGACGTGACGAAATCACTTTCGGCAACCGGCGTAACCGGCAACGGTGTGGGCGCAACCGTTTCAGTGGTGACCGGCACGATCACCGTCACGACCATGGGCGCGCCCTCGGCCACATCCAATTGCAGCACCTGGCTGATATTGGCTGGCTCACTCACCGCACGGATCTCCAGCAGCCCCGGCTTGGCAAGACGGTATGAAATGCGCGCAATTCCAGCGGCGGTTTGGGCATCGGTCTGCTCGATCAGGCCGCCGCCTTCCCCGGTCACGGTAACGGAGAAACGCACCACCGTCCCATCGGGGACGATGTTGCCGTTCTGATCCACCAAGGCGCCGGTACGGATGGTAATGGTATCGCCAATGCGCATTTGCGGCACAACGGTCGGTTCGGGGGTTTGAGCAGAGGAATCGGACGGCAATGGTGTAGCCGCTGGAAGGTCCAGAAAGAGCGAGATAACCTGATCTGGATCCGGCGCTGTCACGTGGATCAAGTCATATCCAATGCCGGGAATGGAGACGGGAGAATGTCCCTCAAGAGGCAGTTCACGGAAGAGGATGCGGGCTGCCACATCGACAAATTGTGTTGTTTTACTGTAGAGAGCAAAATAGGCGGTCAGTTTCGAGATATCGGTCGAGTCGAAATAGTAAGGCGCGCCAAAGGAAAACAGGATGACTTTCTTGTTGCGCAACAGATCCTGCCGATCGGAGAGCAGGCGGCGGATCAGATCGGGTTGACCTTCAGCGGCATCTGCCAGTGAAATGACCACCCACGAAGCACGGCGCAAGTCAGGCTCTACAAATTCTCCGCCGGTACCATCGAGCAGGTTGGAAAGGTCTTTGAAGGTGTACGAGGTAAGGTGAGTATCGAGCACCTGTCCACCTGCCTGCTGGCCATAGAGTCTCAGCACGGATTGCTGAAGCGCGTCGGTTGAAAAGATAGTTTCATCGGGGCAGGCACTACACTGTCGCGCAGTGCGCGTATCGGTTAGGAATACGATGTAATCACTGGCTTGCGGGGGGGATGGCAAAACCAGGTCGAGTTCTTGAGCGTCGGGGCTGAGGAGCGTAGCCGCGTTGGTTGCCACCTGAAATGCAAGGTCGTTAGTGGCGCCAATACCTGCCAGGGCATTTTCATCCGGCGTGGGGTTGGCATCCACAAAGATGCCATAGAGTTGGTATTTGCGTGTGAGGATGCGTGTGACCGCATCATCAACGCGGGTTGCGAAGGCGGGGTCTTCGCGATACTTCTGGGCGAAATATTCAAGGATCTGTTTGACTGTTGTGTAATTGTCGGAAGAGTCACTGGAGACAATGTTGCCAAGGTAGAGCAGGTCATTGCCAGAAAGAAATGCATCGCGCGCAACAAGGCGGGCATTGAAACTGGCAGCGCCTGCCGTATAAAAGTCGAAGACAGCACGGCTTCCAAGATTGTCACTCACAATGAGGCCGCCATTGTTGCGCCAGGCGGCGAATTCAGGCAGGCTTAAAATTTGAGAGAGGGCTTGTGCATCAAAGCTGAGAGGTCGCGTGGTGGCGCGGATGTTTCCCTGTAATCCTTGAAAACGCAGATGCGAAACCAACAGACCATCAGCCATGGTTTGCGTATCGGGCGCATTGCCGGTCACGGCAAAAAATGGAGCGAGCTCGATCTGCTTGAGCTGTTCAAGCGACTTGCGGACCGTGGCGACTTCCACCTCGGGCAGGCGGTCGGAGCTTCCGCGCCCGGGGAAATGTTTTGCGATCACCAGAAGGCGGGTGTTACTTCCTGCATGCAGGCCATGCACATACGCCTGCCCGACCGCACTCACCCAATACGGGTCGCCGCCAAGGACGCGCGTTCCAAGGTCACCATTGGGTGCGAGAATGGGTTGCTCGAGCACATCCAGAGACGGGCCAAAGAAGAGATTGAATCCAAGCGATGACAATTCACGCCCGGCGATGGTGCCTGCCTGCTCTGCCAGGGCCGGCTGCCACGTGGCGCCAAGAGCCATGGCAGAAGGGAGCGGAGTCAGGCCGCTGATGATCTGGTCGGTGGGCGCACTATTACCCTCCTGGGTTACACCAATCCATAACGGCACATAAATGCTGGTCTCGCCATCGGTGAGCGGCAGGCCGCTGGTATTGCGCTCGATTTGCTGCAGTT
>CAYNQA010000410.1:0-2420 GCA_964399225.1 uncultured Anaerolineaceae bacterium | reverse complement strand
GCTGGCGAGCCGCCTCAACGTCGAGTGGGATGCGGGATTTAACATCAGCGCTCACACGCATCACAAGGACGCGCTCGAGGGCGCGCAGTTCGTCGTCTCGGCCATTGAAGTTGGTCCGCGTGAGGAGTTGTGGAAGCAGGATTACGAACTGACCATCAAGCACGGATTGCGCCAGCCCTACGGCGAGAACGGCGGCCCAGGCGGATTCGCGCACGCCGCACGCAACGTGAAGCCTGTGCTCGAGATCGCGCGCGACATGGAGCAGGCCTGCCCCGATGCGTGGTTCATCAACTTCACCAACCCGATGGTGCGCGTGTGCGACCTGGTCAACCGCTATACCAGGATCAAAGCGGTTGGGCTGTGCCACCAAATTTACATCGGCTATTGTTTCGTGGGCATGGTTCTCGGCAAGGACCTCGGCATTGAAGTTCCCGAGGGCATCACGGGCATGCATGCTGACGTGATGGAGCACCCGATGCGCGACCAGGTGGTGAGCCAGACCCTGCCGCTCGTGGACATTCGCGCCGCGGGGACGAATCATTTTTCGTGGATCCTCTCCATCCGCGACAAGCGCACGGGCGACGATCTCTACCCGCTCTTCCGCGAACGCTTCGCCTCGTTCGACCCCAAATTTGAGCCGCTGACCCGCGACGTATTCGACGCGTTTGGTTTGATGCCCGTCCCTGGCGACACGCATCTGTGCGAGTACCTGCCGTGGATGAGCGACCCCGTGGCCAAGCCGTGGGACAAGTACAACATCCGCCTCTACGATTGGGACTTGATGGCAGGCCTGCGCGATTTCAGCCTCGACCGCTTGAACGAAATGGCGAGCGGCAATCTCACCATCGAAAGCCTGCGCGACACCGACTCGGAAGGCGCGCTCGAAATGATCGAGAACGTGGCGGGCAATGGCAGTCACTATCACCTGGCCGCGAACCTGCCCAACGTCGGGCAAATTGCCAATTTGCCGCTGGGCGCCGCGGTCGAGACTCCCGTCTACGTGGACGGCGCGGGCGTTCATCCCGTCCACGTGGGCGCGCTGCCCGAGCCGATCGCTGAGCTGTGCCGCCGCGAACTCTTCGTGGCGCAACTCGGCATCGACGCGGCCGTGGAAGGCTCGCGCGAGAAAGCCCTGCAATGTCTCCTGCTCGACCCGATGGTGACAGACATCCAAATGGCGAAGAACATCCTTGATGATTATCTGGTCACGTTCAAGGAGCATTTGCCGCAGTTTTGGGCGTAGAGTACACAGGTAGACAGGTACACAAGTAGACACGTACACAGGTCAACGCCAAGTAGTGATGGCAAAGTTCGCGCGTAGTTGGACTGCCTATTTTCATGTCAGACACGGAAACACAGAAAAAAACTCCGTGACTCCGTGTCTCCGTGGTTCAATTGGAAATGTGGAATAGTCATCCCCAGGAGAGAGCATGAGCGATAAAAAATTCTTTGGCGGCATCGAAGGCGGCGGGACGAAATTTAATTGCGCGGTTGGCGATGGTCCCGAAAACATCATTGCCGAAGCGCGCTTCGCCACCACCACGCCCGCCGAAACCGTCGCGCAGGTCACCGATTTCTTCCTGCCTTACGTGGATCAAATGAAGGGCATCGGTCTCGGCTCATTCGGTCCGTTCGATATCGACCCGTTCTCGCCGACCTATGGCTACATCACCACCACGCCCAAGCCGCATTGGGGCAACGTGAACCTACTCGGCATGTTGCGCGAAAAACTTGCCCTGCCCATTGCGGTCGAAATGGATGTGGTCGTAGCGGGGCTTGGCGAGGCCAAATGGGGGGCGAGCAAAAACGATTCGCACTCGCTCTACCTCACCGTCGGGACGGGCATCGGCGGCGGCGTCATCGTGGACGGCAAACCCTTCCACGGCCTGACCAGCCTCGAGATGGGACACATCCGCCTCGCGCGTGACCCTCAGCGGGATCCGTTTCGAGGCGCCTGTCCCTACCACGGAGATTGTTTCGAGGGCCTCGCCGCGGGTCCCGCGTTGCAGGCGCGTTTCGGTCAGCGCGGCGAAACCCTGCCCGACGATCATCCTTACTGGGATCTGGAAGCGGGCTACATCGCGCAGGCGCTGGTCAATTACATCCTGTCGCTCTCGCCCAAACGCATCATCATCGGCGGCGGCGTGATGCAAAAAAGTTTCATGTTCCCGTGGGTGCGCCAAAAGACGCAGGAATTGCTGAACGGTTACGTCCCGCACGAAATGATCGTCAAGCGCATTGACGAATACATCGTCCCGCCCGCGTTGGGAAATCGCGCGGGCGTGTTGGGTTCGATCGCCCTTGCAATGAGGTAGGACGCATGTTTTCTTCAGAACAGGATTTCCTGAAATTTCTGGATGCCAACCATTTCGCCTACGAGCGCACCGAACACCCCGCGGTGTTCACCTGCGATGAAGCGG
>CAYNQA010000409.1:0-2433 GCA_964399225.1 uncultured Anaerolineaceae bacterium | reverse complement strand
CCTGTAAGGGCTGCACCTCCGAATGTCCCAGCGGCGTGGATATGCCGCGCCTGAAATATGAATTCATGAACGAGTATTACAAGTCGCATCGCAGGCCGTTGCACGATTACCTCTTTGGTTATTTTCATGTGGCGGCGAAACTACTGTCGCCGATCGCGCCGCTGGCAAATGCATTCATGCAAATGGACTGGTCGCGCAAGTTGATTGCTCGAGTGGTTGGTATCACCGACAAGCGTCCGTTTCCCGCTTTTGTATATCGTAGGGCGGAATGGCATTCCGCCCCCCGTCGCGGAAAGAGAGTCTTCTTCCTTTCCGATGTCTTTTCGCATTACATCGAGCCGCAGGTGGAGCAAGCCGCGATCGAATTGCTGAATGCGGCAGGCTACAACGTGGACGTGTTGCCGGTCATCGGGGCAGGGGCGTCTCTGCTCTCGAAGGGATTCATCCCCGCAGCGCGCCGCCACGCGGAATCGGTGCTGGATGCGATCAAAGCCCGCGAGGGGGGAGCCGCTGTCCCCGTGGTGGGATGCGAGCCGCCAGAGGTCGCCTGTCTCAAGCACGAGTACGCTGCGCTGTTGCCCGGTCGGCTGGATGAGATCCGCGCACTCTCTGCACGAACCTGGCAGGTTGAAGAGTTCCTCCTGCGCTCCGGGGCGCTCGAAAATTTGCGCGTAGCCAGAATAACCAATGAGGAAGATGGCAAGAGCAAAAACGCGAAGATTACGCTCCATCCGCATTGCCATCAGCGGGCAGAGCCGCCCGCGAGTGACGGCTTGCCCAGCGGGCCGTTGGCGACAGCGGCATTGTTGCGTGAGTTTGGATTCGATGTGGAGATCATGGAAGCGGGTTGTTGCGGTATGGCCGGCACGTTTGGCTACGATCATTACGAACTCTCGATGCAGGTCGGCGAGTTGGGTGTGCTGCCCAAGGCGCGCGCGGCGGAGAGATTGGTTTCCACCGGAGCGGCCTGCCGGATGCAGATCCAGCAGGGAGCGGGGAAGGAAGCTAGTCACCCGCTGGTGCTGATCCGGGAACGATTGATGTTCGGCCAGTGAATCAAAAACGGTCTTGCATAAAGATGCAAGACCGTTTTCATTTTTCGAAGTTACTTGGCCTTCATGTTTTGGGAGCCGCCAAAAGTGACAGCGCACCACTTGCCGGGTTCGATCTCGATCCATGCTCCCTCTGAATAGAGTTTTGTGGCGGTCACCACATCTCCTTTTTTGATGCGCTTGATCTCGGTGTAAGCCACACCTGGACCGTTGCGCACGCGAAGCTCATCCACGATGACCTCGAACTTGATGCCGGGCAGGGGCACCTCACCTGCCATCCCGCCACCCGATGCGACCGATGCGCCAAGATAGGGTTTGGGATCCATATAACCCTTGTAGGCGTCGCTGGTGTCCGATTTGCGCAAGCCGAAATGCAGGTGCGGGCCGGTGCTTGCGCCGGTGTTATTGCTAAAACCGATCGTTGCTCCAGCTTCCACGCTTTGCCCGGCCGTGACCGATGCATTCATTAGGTGGGCGTAGTAAGTGTAGTAGGTGGTCGAACCATCGAGATGGCGGATCTTGACATAGTTGCCGTAACCGCCGTCTTCGAATGAAACCTTGTCTATGGTGCCTTTTGCCGCCGCAAGAACCGGCGTGCCGTTCGGAATTCCGAAGTCGATGCCGTTATGACCGGGATAGCCCCACTTCTTGTAAAAATCGGGGTTTTCGCCGAACAGTTGGGTGATCGGGCCGGTGACTGGATAGATCAGTTGGATTGCCATGGGTAAAAACTCCTCTCTCTGATTGGGCGTGCGTTGTCAAAATTATATCACCGCGAAGCAGGCGTAAGCTTGCACCAAACAGGAATGACAGGCGGTTCGAAGACTGACGAGGAGCGCGGCTTGGAGTACAATCCGCGCATCTATTTGCCAAAGGAGTGAAACATGAAAAAAGGAATATTCCGAATCGTTTTTGCTGTACTTATTCTTGGGCTTGCGACCCTGGCGTGCAACTTTAACGCCAGCACGGCCAATATCCGCGATGCTTTCATGTCGCGTGACAATGCGGGTCTTGATCCCACAACTGTGTTTGCACCCGAAGATGTGTTCTACTGCATCGTGGAGGTTGCCAATGCCCCCGACGATACGACCGTCAAGGTCGTATGGTATGCCGTGGATGTGGAGAATACCGAGCCGAACCTGTTGATCGATGAATTCGAGATCACCACCAGCGATGCCATGCTGCCCTTCTCGTTGACCAGTAATTCCGGTATCTGGCCGCGCGGTACCTACAAAGTGGAACTGTATTTGAATGGAACCCTCGATCGCACCCTCGACTTCCAGGTGCAATAACTTTCGCCGCCACTCGCCTCGCCCGGACCCCGCTCCGGGCCTTTTCATTGCTGGCCTTCTCGTCCAGTCAGCGGAAGTGTTGATAAAAG
>CAYNQA010000408.1:0-2443 GCA_964399225.1 uncultured Anaerolineaceae bacterium | reverse complement strand
GTCCACGGCCTCTTTCAATGTCGCGGCGTCGAAGGCGAATTTAACGCCGGCGGTCTTAAACAATTCCGGCAGCGACACAGTCGAGCCGAGCGAAAGGGCGCGGCGGTAATCGGCCACAGCTTTGTGTTGATCCTTGAGCGCATTGCCATAGACCTGCACCGCGCCGAGTTGGGCAAGGCCGTATTCCACGTAGTAGAACGGCGTGGTGTGGATATGCCCCTGGCGATGCCAGTAGGTGTTTTTTTCCATTTCAAGACCGCTGTAATCAACGCCTTTCATGAAGCGGTCCCACAGCTCGCCCCATTTTTTTTCACAGCGCACGCCATCGGAAGCCTCTTCGTGATTCTCGTAGATCCAATGTTGGAAGGCATCCACAAGCGCCATGTACGGCAGGAAGGTGATGATGCCCTCCAGGTGTTCTATTCGAGCGCGCGCATATTCCTCTTCGGTGTAATAGCCGCCGTGCTCTTTGGAGAGATAAGGCGATGCGAGAAGTTCCATGCCCATCGAGGCCACCTCGGCGAATTCGGCCGGGACATATTGTTCAGCCTTCTGATGGAAACGCAGGTGTGCGCTCTCAAATGTATGGAATGCATGACCGCCCTCATGCAGGATGGTGGATACGTCGATGGCGGAGTTGGTGTGGCTCATGAAAATGAACGGCAGGCGCGCCACGTTGAATCCCAGACTGTATGCGCCGCTGGCTTTGTCTTTGCGGCTGTCGAGATCGAGCAAGCCGTTGTCCATCATGGTTTGATAATAAGCGCGGAACTGGGGGTCGACATGGCCGAACACGTTCAAGGTCCGTTCGTTCAGTTCTGCGACGGTTTCGGCGGGCCGCAAGGCGGGGCGGCCGAACGAATCCGCGTTGGTATCCCAGGGACGTGTTGACCCTAGCCCAAGGCGCTTCTCGCGCTGCTTGTAGATTCGTTCTGCGGCCGGAACAAACACCTGCTCGATGGCTGCATGGAAGGCCTTGCAATCTTCGGGGGTGTAATCGAAGCGGAAACGCTGTTTCCATTGATAGGCGCGGTAATCGGGCAGGCCCAGGTTGCTGGTGATCTTTTGCCGCACCGCCATGAAGCGGCTCCACAACTCGTTGATCGCATCGTTGTTTTGATGGAGGCGCTGTTGGAGCGCCCTCCACGCCCGTTCGCGCACGGCGCGGTCGCTGTCGTACCAGGAGATCGTGACCATCTGCCAGAATGTCTTTTCCTCGCCATCCCACATCACGGTCGTGGCGCCCATGATCCTGTCGTATTCGGCGACGAGTTTCTGTTCCTCGGCCAGCAACGGCAGGTTTTCCGCGTTGAAGATGCCGGCTTCGTTCTTCATCATCTTGAACGCGACAGTGTAGCCTTTGGGCTCGAGTCCGCTGGCGAGCAGTTTTTCTTTTAGTTTTTGCTCGACTGTCTTTACGGAGAGTTGGACCTGGTCGATGAAACCAGCGTAGCGATTTTGGATCTCTTCATCAGCAGTATGCTGGGTGGTGAGGATCTGCAGGCGCGTGAACTGTTCATCCACGCAGGCGGCCAGTGCAGACCAATCTTCCATCCAGGAATCAAGCGTGGAAGCATTGAGCGGGCGCGCGATGAGATCGTTGTAGTAGGGTTCGTAGTCCGCCCAGGTCATGGCGAGAATGGAGTTGGGGTCAGTGGGGAGAGAATGAAAGTTCACGGGTTACCTCCGAGGGAAACCTTTACCACGGAGACACGAAGGCACGGAGTTCTTTTATTATTTTTCTCGGTGTCTCGGTGTCTCCGTGGTTCAATCACAGTTTACGAATGTCCCAAAACGGGATGTGGCTGATACAGCTCTTCGAGACGCTTGATCTCTTCTTCAGTCAGTTTGATGTCGAGCGCGGCAATGGCCTGGTCGAGTTGTTCGAGCTTGCTTGCGCCGATGATGGGCGCGGCGATATGCGGCTTATTCAGAACCCACGCCAGCGCAATCTGCGGACCGCTCACGCCGCGGGCTTTGGCGATCTCTTGCGTGCGCTCGGCGACGGTGAAATCCTCTTCGCGGAAGTATAACTCCCTGGCATAAGGATCGTGCTTTGCGCGTGTCGTCCCGCCGCTGCCTCCACGCTCGCGGTTGCCTGCGAAGAATCCGCGCGCCATGGGGCTCCATGGGATCAGGCCAATGCCCTCTTCGATGCAGAAGGGGATCATCTCGCGCTCTTCCTCGCGATAGATCAGGTTGTAATGATTTTGCATGGACACGAAACGCGTCCAACCGTGTTTTTCCGCGACATGCAGCGCTTTGGCGAACTGCCACGCGAACATGGACGAGGCGCCGATGTAGCGCGCCTTGCCTGCGCGGACAACGTCGTTCAAGGCTTCCATGGTTTCTTCGATGGGGGTGTTGTAGTCCCAGCGGTGAATCTGATACAAGTCCACGTAATCCATTTGCAGGCGTTTGAGGGATTTGTCAATCGAGTCCA
>CAYNQA010000407.1:0-2447 GCA_964399225.1 uncultured Anaerolineaceae bacterium | reverse complement strand
AATGCCTGCCCGAAGGCAAACTCGCACAGCTCTACGATCTCTCGCACTTCGTCTCGGAGGTCGCCAACGTTACGCCCGACGAGCACATGCCCTTCGTCGGCAAATCGGCCTTCGCGCACAAAGGCGGAGTCCACGTGGCGGCCATGCGACGCAACGCCTCCTCCTACCAGCACGTCGACCCGACGCGGATCGGCAACAAAATGCGCGTCGTCGTCTCCGACCTTTCTGGGCGCGGCAACATGCTCAGCAAGGCCGAGGAACACGGCGTGGAAGTCGAAGGTGAGGAGGTTGTGTCCGTCCTCAACGAAGTTAAAGAGTTGGAAGCGCGCGGCTTCTCGTTCGAGGCGGCGGAAGCGTCGGTCGCCATCATGCTCAAGCGACAGGAATACGGCTACAAACCGCCCTTCGAGTTAATTGATTTCTTCGTCAACGTGGAGCACCGCGACAAGCGCGGCATTTTCGCCGAGGCAATGGTCAAAGTCCGCGTGCAGGGCGAGGTCTTGCACACCGCCGCCGAGGGCAATGGACCCGTGAACGCCCTCGATATGGCCTTGCGCAAAGCCTTGGTCAGCTACTACCCGCAGATCGCCAAATTCAATTTGTCCGATTACAAAGTCCGCATTTTGGACTCTGACCATGGCACCGAAGCCATCACGCGCGTCCTGATCGACACGCGCAATTCCACCTCCCGCTGGAGCACCGTCGGCGCGGGGACGAACATCATCGAAGCCAGCTGGCGCGCCTTGGCCGATTCGATGGAGTATGGATTGATGATCGCACATTGATTGTTGGTAGATTGGTAAGTTGGTAAATTAGTAAATTGGTCATCGATCGAATTCCCAATCCACCAACCTACCGATTCCCAATCTACTAATCTACCAATCTACCGATTCCCAATTTGGAGACTCACCTTGAATTTCAAAATCACCATCCTCCCCGGCGACGGCATTGGACCCGAAGTAGTATCCGAAGCCGTGCGAGCGCTGGACGTGGTCGCCAGCAAATACGGTCACAGCTTCCACTTTACCGAACGCCTGATGGGCGGTTGCTCCATCGACAAATACGGCTGCTCCCTCACCGACGAAACCCTCGCCGATTGCCAGTCCGCGGACGCGGTGTTGCTCGGCGCGGTGGGCGGTCCCAAATGGGATGATCCCCTCGCCAAAGATCGCCCCGAGCGCGGACTGCTCGCCCTGCGCAAAGGACTGGGCGTGTTCGCCAACCTGCGCCCTGTCAAAGTCCACCCTGCGCTGGTGGATTCGTCCCCGCTCAAGGCGGAGAAGCTCAATGGCGTGGATATCCTGGTCGTGCGCGAACTCACGGGCGGACTCTACTTCGGTTGGCCGAAAGGGCGCGACGTCAAGGACGGACGCGAGCGCGCCGTGGATACGCTGGAGTATTACGATTACGAAGTCAAGCGCGTGATGGAGTTGGCGTTCACGCTGGCGAAGGGACGCAAGAAAAAAGTCACGTCGGTGGATAAGGCCAATGTGTTGGAGTCATCGCGGCTCTGGCGACAGATCGCCACCAAGATCGGCAAGGAGAATCCCGACGTGGAGTTGGAGCATGTGCTGGTGGATACCGCCTCCATGCGGCTCATCACGGGTCCCGCGTGGATGGATGTGGTCGTCACCGAGAACATGTTCGGCGACATCCTGACCGACGAGGCCTCCGTGCTGGCGGGGTCGATGGGGATGTTGCCCTCGGCCAGTTTGTCAGAGTCCGCTTCGGGGTTGCCCCATGAAGCGAGCGTCATGGGACTTTATGAACCGATCCACGGGTCCGCGCCCGATATCGCGGGGAAGGGAATCGCCAATCCGATCGGCACCATCCTGTCGGCGGCGATGATGTTACGTCATTCGTTTAAATTGGAAGTCGAGGCCGCGTCCATCGAAAACGCCGTGGACGCGACCATTACCGCGGGCTGTCGCACGGCAGACCTTGGCGGCTCACTGTCAACCCGTCAGATGACGGATGAAATTATTCAAAGACTATAGACGATAGACCGCGGACGATAGCCAATGGTCTGCGGTTTGTGGTCGAATAAAAAGGAGAAATCATCATGGGTATGCAATCACAATTCGTGTGGATGAACGGCGAACTCGTGCCATTCGAAAAAGCCACCATCCATTTTCTCACCCCCGCGTTGCACTATGGCGCGGCCGTGTTCGAGGGCATTCGCGCCTACAACACGGACAAGGGTCCCGCCGTTTTTCGTTTGAAGGATCACGCCGAACGCCTGCTCGACTCGGCGCGCGTCTTCGGCTTCCGCACCCTGCCGTGGACAACCGAGCAGGTGATCGAGGCCGTCAAGCAGACCGTGAAGGCCAACGGCTTTAAGGATTGCTACATCCGCCCCGT
Organism: uncultured Anaerolineaceae bacterium; assembly: GCA_964399225.1. Taxonomy (GTDB): domain Bacteria; phylum Chloroflexota; class Anaerolineae; order Anaerolineales; family Villigracilaceae; genus Denitrolinea. Next base: position 86 of record CAYNQA010000407.1, on the reverse strand, counting down.
GATCTATCTCGACGGCGGCGGTTGGAACCTGAACGTGGACGGCGGTAAACCGTCGCTGGCGATCGCGGTGTGGGAGTGGGGCAACT
>CAYNQA010000406.1:0-2450 GCA_964399225.1 uncultured Anaerolineaceae bacterium | reverse complement strand
GCGGTTGCGCCCAACCGAGTCAACAATTCGAGTCTCTGGCTGAAACCACCACCAAGAAACAGATCTTTGACCTGTTATCACACTGGCTCAGTAAACCAAAACTCCCGACCGAAATCCCCGCCACTGTTGCCACGTGGGCAATTTACGGCCTTGCCACCCACTACAGCCACCTAAAAAAACGCCCCTCCATCGAAAAATTCGTGGATGAAGCATTGCCTTTAGTGGCCGTCAATTTGGAGCAATTTGCCGCAGTGTAATCTGCGGTAGATAATTGTCTCGATCTTCGCAAAGCCGGTGTTCATCGGTTGGGCGGAATAATTCAGGAATAAGGAGATTTATCAATGACATCTAAAATGCCCGTCCTGTTCGTTGGTCATGGCAACCCGATGAATGCCATCGAAGAGAATGACTTTTCCAAGGCCTGGATCGAAGCTGGGAAGGAGCTTCCCCAGCCGCGCGCCATCATTTGCGTTTCGGCGCATTGGATCACGCGCGGGACGATGGTCACCGCGATGGACAAGCCGCGCATGATCTACGATATGTATGGCTTCCCGCAGGAACTGTACGAAGTCCGCTATGACGCGCCAGGCTCGCCTGATCTGGCGGAGCAGGTGCGGCGCATCATCAAGACCACCGAAGTGAAGGACGATTTCGAGTGGGGACTCGACCACGGGACATGGTCGGTGCTCAACCGCATGTTCCCGAAGGCCAACATCCCCGTCATTCAAATGTCCCTCGATGCGACCATCCGCGCGGAGAAGCATTACGAAGTGGCGGCTCAGTTGAAGGAACTGCGCGAGGAAGGTGTGCTCATCATCGGCAGCGGCAACATCGTCCACAACCTGCGGATGGCGCGCTTCGACGACTCGGCCTACGATTGGGCGGTGGAATTCGACCGCCGCGTGGCCAACTGGATCGAGCAGAACGATCACGATCCCATCATTCAGTTTGAAAAAGGCGACCAGGCCGCCGCGTTGGCCATCAACAGCGCGGAGCATTATGTGCCGCTCTTGTATTCCCTCGCCCTGCGCGATGAATCCGATTCCATTTCGTTCTTCGCGGATAAGGTGATGGGAGGTTCGATCTCGATGCGGTCGGTGAAGATCGGGTAAAAAAAGTAAACAGGTACACACGTACACAGGTAAACACGTTTTGCCCGCGACCTGTGTACGTGTGTACTTGTGTACCTGTCTACGTATTCCACAACCATGAAACCACACACCTTCATCAATGTCGCCGTCACTGCGGATGGCAAAATGGACACCTACGAGCGCCACGGCGCGGCCATCTCGTCCGCGGCGGATAAGGCGCGCGTGGATCAACTGCGGGCGGAGGCGGATGCGGTGATGGTCGGGGGGAAGACGTTACTCGACGAAGACCCCAAACTGACGGTCAAGAGCGAAGCGTTGCGGGAGGAGAGAGTCGCGCGCGGGTTGACGCCGAATCCCATCAAGGTGGGAATCGTCACAAACGCGGATCGTCTCGCGGATGGCGATTTTCTCAACTTTGGTTCGGCGCGTGTCGTAATATTCACCACCGATAAAACGTCGAAAGCCCAAGTCGAATTTCTACGCTCGCGAAATGTGGAAGTGTACGTGCACCACGCCGAACGCGTAGACCTCGCCAAAGCCCTGCACATGCTGTTCGAATTGGGCGTGAAGCGGCTGATGGTGGAAGGCGGCGGTACGCTCAACTTTGAACTGCTCCGACTCGGCCTTGTGGATGAGTTGACGATGTACATCGCGCCGATGATCTTCGGGGGCGAAGCCGCTCCCACGGCCGCGGCAGGCGCGGGGTTGATCCGAAGCGAAGCCGTCCCGTTGAAATTGGTCGTGAGCGAAGTCCATCCTGATGGTGGAGTCGTACTAAAATATTCTGTAGAGCGAGATAGTATCTCGCCCAACGTGAGGTAATCATGTCTACAACCATGCATGAAAAATTGGAACAAATTCTGCGCGACGATCCCGACCACGAGTGCGAGGGACTCGGCCGTGACAAGGTCTGCGTGCGCATCGTGGCGATGGCCGAACTGCCCACGCGCTTCGGCGACTTTCACATCGTCGCGTTCGAGAACAACCGCGACGGCAAGGAACACATCGCCATCACAAAGGGCGACGTGATCGGCGCGGCCGACGTGCCCGTGCGCCTGCACTCCGAATGTCTCACGGGTGACGTGATGGGCTCGCTGCGTTGCGATTGCCGCGACCAGCTCGAAGCCGCGCTGAAAATGATCGGCAAGATGGAACGCGGCATCGTGCTCTATCTGCGCCAGGAAGGACGCGGCATCGGCCTGATCAACAAGATACGCGCTTACAGCTTGCAAGACGAAGGTCTCGACACTGTGCAGGCCAACCTCGCGCTCGGCTTCCGCGACGACGAACGCGATTACGCCGTGGCCGCGCACATGCTCATGTCGCTCAAGATCGAATCGGTGCGGCTCATCACCAACA
>CAYNQA010000405.1:0-2461 GCA_964399225.1 uncultured Anaerolineaceae bacterium | reverse complement strand
CAGGAAGTAATCGTAGGAGTTGATCAACCCGTCCATGTTGACGATGGTGCGCCCCTCGATGAAATAGCCGACATTGCCGCCACCGGTCATGCCGATCAGTGTGCCGGGCTCGGTATTCTCCTGGAGGAATTGCACAACATCGAGATAGGGCGTGCCGGGTGGCAATGGGCGGTAAGGCATACGCTCGACAAGGGTATTTGTGAACGGCACGATCAATTCCAATGCGAGCAGGCCGGTCACTCCCCACTGGATGATTTTTCCCAGCTTGAATTTTCGAAGCGGCCAGGTGATCAGATCGAATAATAAAGCGCCGAGCAGTGCGAACATCAGCATGGCGCTGACCCAGTACCAATCTTTGGCGCCGGTGTAGCCGAGGCCGGTGTAGTAGAACGTCTGCACGAGCGAGCCCGAAAGCAAAACAGGGAGCGCGAAGAAATTGGCCGCACGGGCTGTGCGCTTGGCTCGCGTGGCGAGGATGACCAGCCCGACTATGAATATTGCAGCGAACAGTACCCAGGCTTTTGTGTGAAGGTCAGCGGCGAGGCCGTTCAGCGAATAAATGACCGGCCCCCATGTGTTCATTCCTTCGGCGGGGGCAAGTCCGAGAAAGGCTTGCATATCTGCTATTGGGTTGCCGTATGTCGAACCTTGCAGCGATCCCCACCAGGCTTTCACTTGCCCGCTCACCGGCATGAATGTGCCGAATAAAATTTTGTTGACCAGCATGTAGATTGCCAGCCCGCCGAGCAGAATCCCATAGAAGTGAAGCCCCTCATGCAGCCATTGGCGCCATTTCTCGCGAACCTCGGCGAAACGCCCCGGTGCCGGACGTTCCTCCGCGAAGAGACGTGCCGCCAGACGGACGACTCCCGTACCAACGAAGGTCATCCCCGCATAGAAAGGCAACGCGCTTCGGGGCAGACCCTCGAGTTGGCCTGCCATTGCAAGCAGGATCATTAGGCCGGAAGTGATGGCAGCGCTCGTAAGGGCAGTGATGGTGAACCGCAAATAGTACTGCGTTGCTGGAGATGATTTGACTGGATTGTATAAACCGAAGATGTAGAATGCCGGGATCTGCAATAGAACGCCGAGCACAGCCAATGTCAACGCGGACTTGGTGTAGACGAAGTAATCGGGGAACCCGGTCCGAGTGGCGAGGCTGACGAAAGCAGAGAAGACGATGATGGCAAAGTCGAAGAAGATGAAGGGGCGGATGGAAGTGCCTCGCAGGAGAATCCATACGCCAGCCAGCCCGGCGAGGAAGATCGTGTCGAGGCGGCTGAAGACCATCGCAACGGCGAGCCCGCCCAAGGTCCAGAGTTGACGCGAGGCGAGGGGCTTGTTGCGGAAGTCTGGTTCGAGGCGGCTGAGCGCGAGCAGGAAGGCGGTCATGGTCAACGCGGTCAGGCCAGTCTCGAGGCCGAACATGGTGACGTTGTAATGGATGGCGCGGTCGAAGCACCAATACGTGGCGGCAAGGATGGCGGCCGGATGCGAAAGCGTCCGCCCGACGAGGCGATAGAGCAGAACGCCCGTCGCGGCGCTGATCGCACCGGAGAGGATGACGATGATGCGCAGGGGCAGGATCAGGTCGAAGCGGGCGAGCGCAAAGATCGGGATGCAGATGATCATCCAGAGCGGATGATAGCCATTGGCCGGGTTGATACCGTCAAGCGTGGAGCCGCGGCCTTCACTGATGTTTTGTGCCACTTTGAAATAGAAGAAGGCATCATCGCGGATAAACCATTCTTTGCCGAAGTTATGCGCTTCGGAAAATGCCGCGTAGAGGTAGGTCGCCATGATGATGGCAACGAGTGAGATTTCGAAGAGGCGGGATGGGCGGGATGACATGCTGGAATCTGTGAAAAGAGATGTGAAGTGAATGGAGTACGAAACCTAAATTGTGAACCTGAGTATGTGCGTGCTTGGTTTAATTATGTAACTCAACATTCCAAGGTGACCTTCCCGAAATTCTCGCCCTTCCAAAGACGTTCCTGTGCGGCGGCGGCTTCTTTAAGTGGGAAGGTTTTATCGAGCACGGGTAGTAGTTTGCCCGCAACGACCAAATCCATCACGGCGGCGAAGTCTTTGAGATGACTCATGGTCGATCCGATGATGGAGAGGTGTTTGGCGAAGATGTAGCGGTTGTCAATTTCAAATCTTGGCGCGCCGCTGTTCCCGACGGTGAGCAGGCGTCCGCCTTTCTTTAGACAGCGAAGCGACTGCATGAAGGTTGTTCCGACGTTGTCCACGACCACGTCCACGCCGCGTTTATTTGTGGCGGTAAAAACGGCTTTCGACCAATCCTCGTTCTTCGAGCGGTCGACGAGAAGGTCCGCGCCGAGGGATTCGGCCTGAGCGAGTTTGTCCGCGTTCGAGCCGACGACGATCACTTGTGCCCCAGCTAACTTCGCAACTTGGATGCTGGCCGTATTCACTCCACCCCCCGCACCGACGATCA
>CAYNQA010000404.1:0-2462 GCA_964399225.1 uncultured Anaerolineaceae bacterium | reverse complement strand
AGTCGGGGACGTAGAAGGGGAAGTCGTTGTTGCCGCCGTCCCAGAGGATGATGTCTACTTCCTGTTCGGCCTGGCGGATGATCTTTTCATAGTCCACGCCGGCGTAAACGATCACGCCGTTGTCGATGTGCGGTTCGTATTCCTCGCGCTCTTCAATGGTGCAATCGTGCTTGACCAAATCCTGGTAGCTTGCGAAGCGCTGCACTTCCTGTTTGACGAGGTTGCCGTACGGCATGGGGTGGCGAATGGCAGCGACTTTGTAGCCCATGTCCCGAAGGATGAGCGAGACGCGGCGGGTGGTCTGGCTCTTGCCGGACCCGGTCCGCACGGCGCTGATCGAGATGACCGGCTTGTTCGACTTGATCTGGGTGTACTTGGTGCCCATGATGCGGAAGTCGGCGCCCGCAGCGTTGACCATGCTGGCCTTGTGCATCACGTATTCGTGAGGCACGTCGCTGTAGGAGAAGACCACCTGCTGCACGCCGTACTTCTTGATGAGGTCGAGCAGTTCCTCCTCGGCGCGGATGGGGATGCCTTTCGGGTAGAGGTCGCCTGCGAGTTCTTTCGGATAGACACGGCCTTCGATGTCGGGGATCTGGGTGGCGGTGAAGGCCACGACTTCATAGTCTTTGTTGCCGCGGAAGAATGTGTTGAAGTTATGGAAGTCGCGTCCGGCCGCGCCCATAATGAGAGTTTTGATTGGCATGGGATTGCTCCTATTGTCAGCCCTGCCGAGGACAGTGTCCGGTACGGTTCGGGGTGGGTTTTGAACCGCATCGTTTTTACCCAGCCGGGCAATTGGATTGTATAAAGGAAACAGGCCAGACGTTAGATAACGTTTGGCCTGTTTTTTATGTGACAGATGGTGTCTATTTTGGAGGATTTGCTACCCGTAACCGCGACGGAGGGGGGCTGTCAGACAATGAATGGCCCCCGCTCCATTGACCAATTTGTTTAGTTCGGCGCTCATTACGCGGAATCCCCTTGCTTCCAATTCGGCAATGATGCGTTCGTTCCGGGAGAGGGCAAGGATGAGGGTATCGTTTCCCAGGTTGAGCAGGTTCGTGGCGAAGTTGTGCTGTTCCTGCTCGTTCACTTCCAGGATCTCGATACCGCGTGAGTTGAGGAATTTGCGGAACGGCCCCAACTCCTCTGTAACGATCTGCCCGCCGTTGGACGTGACTCGGATCACCACACGCTGATCCACCTCCGCGCCGTAGGCCATCACCAGGTTGAGGCGTAGGGGGATCCAGAACATGTCGAGGTGCATGATGCGCATATGTTCGTCGGTGGGAGCGCCGTAGAGCGCAGCCTCCTCCACGTGACGTTTGTTCACCACCGCGACGATCTGGAGACCATTTCTTTCCAGGGAAGGGCCGATCTTTCGGCAGAGTTCTTTCACCGCTTCAAAGGTTGTCCGCGCCCCGACGCCGATATAGCAGGTGTCGTTCAGAATGCAGACGTCGCCTCCCTCGAGAACGCCTGTCCCCACTTCGGTCAGGCCGGTGTAACCGAGGGAGGTGAGCGCCTCTTTGAAAACACGTACCTCGGGACGGCGGATGTGCCACTTGAGCTTTGCCATGACCAAGTGGTCTGCCAATGCCTGTGATTGGTCGCGGCCGTAGAAAATATTGGAGAGGGGCAGGGTGTGGGTAAGGCTCAGCCTGTGGTTCAGGCGGATCGTGGAATCTTCCCCATAGGTTTCCACGTCCTCGGCGAGGATGCGGCGGATATCCTGCTTGACTTGCTCATAGATCGCATCGATCGAGTGATGGATTCCCTCCTGGGCGAAGTCGCGCATTTTTGCCTGACGGAAGGTTTCGTAATACTCATCTGCCCGTTGAAGAAGCTGACGTTCGAGGTCGCGGATCGTTTCGGGAAAGTTGGGCTGGCTGGCGCCATCAAGGCAGTGCGCCGCTGCGTTCTTGGCGCGGATGAACTGGATGCCTTCCGCCTCCACCTGTGCCTGCATGCGGCGAAATTCTGCGCGCGCTTCGGTCACCTCGTAGTAACTGAAGAATAAACTCCGCGACTTGGGAAGCAGTTGACCCAGCAGGGCTTCCACGCCCGGCTCGCCCCACACCAACACTTCCTTCAGCGGCGCGACTTCATCCAGCAAATGGATGTGTGCGCTTGGGGTAGTTTGCATCTTCCGTACCTCTAAGCATGAATGAACGAGCGCGGACAGTGGAACTGTCCGCGCTCGGGGATCACATCACATCGGGGGCTTGAATGTCGAGCAGGCGCAGGGCATTCGCGATCACCTGCCTCGACGCCATCACCAATCGCAAACGGGCATTACGTACCTGTGCCTCCTCGCTTTGCAGGACGGGCACAGCATGATAAAACGAGTGGAAGGTGTTGGCAAGGTCGTAGGCATACGAGGCCATCACAAGGGGGCGATACTCGTTGGCCGCCTGTTCCACCGTCTGCGGGAAGCGTGAGATCATCTCGATCAACTC
>CAYNQA010000403.1:0-2469 GCA_964399225.1 uncultured Anaerolineaceae bacterium | reverse complement strand
AGTTCTTCGGCAAGGAACCGCACAAGGGCGTGAACCCCGACGAAGTCGTCGCGGTTGGCGCGGCCATCCAGGCGGGCGTGCTCGGCGGCGAAGTGAAGGACATCCTCCTGCTGGACGTCACCCCCCTCTCGCTCTCCATCGAGACGTTGGGCGGGGTCGCCACGCCCCAGATCGAACGCAACACGACGATCCCCACGCGCAAGAGCCAGGTCTTCTCGACCGCGTCCGATAGCCAGACGCAAGTTGAAATCCACGTCCTGCAGGGCGAGCGCCCGATGGCGGCAGACAACAAGTCGCTGGGTAAGTTCATCCTCGATGGAATTCCCCCCGCGCCGCGCGGCGTCCCGCAGATCGAAGTGACCTTCGACATTGACGCCAACGGCATCTTGAAAGTCACCGCGAAGGACAAGGCCACGGGACGCACACAGCACATCACCATCACCGCTTCTTCGGGCCTCAGTGATAGCGAAGTGGAGAAGATGCGCAAAGACGCTGAAGCCCACGCCGACGAAGACCGCAAGCGCAAGGAGTTGATCGAAGCGCGCAATCAGGCCGATAACGCTGTCTACACCGCGGAGAAGGCCTTGAAGGAATTCGGCGACAAGGTCCCCGCGGATGTGAAGTCCGAGATCGAAGCGAAGTCGGCCGCTGTCAAGAAGGCAGCGGAAAGCGACGACGTGGCCGCCATCCAGTCCGCGACCGAAGCGTTGGGGCAGGTCATCCAGAAGATCGGCGCGAGCGTCTACCAACAGCCCAATGTCGGCGGGACGGATGCGAATCCCAACCCCAATGCAGGACCGGATGTGGTGGACGGTGAAGTAAAGGAATAAGATCAGTCGAAGGTCAAAGGTCGAAAGTCGAAAGACATGCGACCTTTGACTTTTGACTTTCGACCCATTATGAGCAATCGCGATTACTACGAAGTTCTCGGTGTCAACCGGAACGCGTCGGAAGATGAGATCAAAGGCGCGTTCCGTAAGCTCGCGCGCCAGTTTCACCCTGACGTGAACAAGGAGCCTGACGCCGAGGAGAAATTCAAAGAGATCAACGAAGCCTACGGTGTGCTATCGGACAGCGATAAGCGCGCCCGCTATGACCGCTTTGGCAAGGAAGGCCTGGGCAACACAGGCGGATACCACGATTACAGCGCGGACTTCGGCGACATCTTCGAGGAACTCTTCGGTCAATTTGGATTTGGCGGAATGGGCGGCCGGCGCGGCGGACGAAAATCGCCCCGCCGTGGGCGTGACCTGCAAATGGAAGTCTCGCTCAAGTTCGAGGAGGCAGTCTTCGGCGTGGAGAAAGAGATCGAGTTCTCACGCGACGAAACCTGTTCGACTTGTAACGGCTCGGGCGCGGAACCCGGGACGACTCCCACCAAATGCGCCACCTGTCAGGGACAGGGCGAGGTGCGTCAGGTGCGCCAGACCCTGCTCGGTTCGATGGTGCAGACGGCGACCTGTCCGCAATGCAATGGGCGCGGCGAGATCGTTTCTTCGCCGTGCAAGACCTGTCGCGGTGGCGGGCTGGAGCACAAGAAGGTAAAGAAGAAAGTGCAGATTCCCGCGGGCGTGGATCATGGCACACAGATCCGTTTGGCAGGGGAGGGCGGACCCGGCGCGAACGGCGGGCCGATGGGCAACCTGTTCATCGTGCTGAACGTTCAGCCGCACAAATATTTCAAGCGCCGCGAGAACGACATCCTGCTCAACCTCGACATCAATATCGCACAAGCCGCCCTCGGCGCGGACATCAAAGTCCCGACGCTGGATGGCGATGACAAACTGCACATCCCTGCGGGGACTCAGCCTGGAAAGATCTTCCACATGCGCGGCAAAGGTGTGCCGCACCTGCGTCGCAGCACCCGCGGCGACCAGTTGGTGATCGTCAACGTGGAAGTGCCGACCAAATTAAACAAGGATCAACGTGAGTTGATGGAGAAACTGGCCGAGACGCTCGGCACGCAGGTCAAGCCGAAGGAGAAGGGGTTCATTGACTGGCTGAACGATGCGTTTGGGGGGTAGTTCAGTGATCTGTGATCAGTGATCAGTTTTCAGTGAGCGGATGAGAGTCCGCTCGCTTTGTTATAATCTTCCTGCCATGCCCTCATTGTTGTCAATCAGTTTGGTCGCGCTGGGTGGCGCGTTTGGATCGGTCTCGCGTTATTTGCTTGGCACGTGGATTCAGTCCGCAAGCAAAAGCATGGATTTTCCCTACGGCACGTTGACAGTCAACCTGATCGGCTGTTTCGTGATCGGGTTTCTCAGCCAGTTGGCAGAAGCGCGTGGCGCGTTCACACCGGAGACACGGGCGCTGGTGTTCATCGGCGTGCTGGGCGGGTTCACCACCTTTTCCTCGTTCAGCAATGACACGCTGAATTTGCTTCGCGACGGTGAGACGGCCAATGCGCTGGTCAATGTCGGCGCGAATGTGATCCTCGGTCTCGCCCTCGTCTGGCTGGGACGCACG
>CAYNQA010000402.1:0-2477 GCA_964399225.1 uncultured Anaerolineaceae bacterium | reverse complement strand
AGTTCGATGGCCCACGGCAGGGATGTCTCTTTGCCGAAGGCGTCTCCCGAGGCGAGGTGCGATGCGCCCAGGCCGACCATCAACGTGGCGAGGAACGGCGTCAACGCGTCTAACGTGGGCAGGAGGGGGAGTTGCTTGCGACGGCCATACACCAGCCCGGTCAGGAGTCCCGAAGCGAGACCGCCTGCAAGGTCAAAGAGCGAGTAGTTCAGCGACACGATGTCCAGCGGCGAGGCGAGGAAGGTGTTGAGATTTCCCACCACGTAGAAGAGACGCCCGCCAAGCACGAACCCGGTCAGCGAGGCGAGTACGAGGCTATCGAGCGTCTCCGAGGCGATGCCCGAGTGATGCGAGCGCTTGCCCGCCAGTGACAGGCCGACCCAAACCGCGATGAGCAGCAATAGACCGGGCGTTTGCACAGCGAGCGGACCGATATTTAGAATGGGAAGCATTACGGTTGTGTCTCCAAAATTTTTTCCACGCGCGTGCGCAGGAGCGCCTCGCTCATTGGCCCGCCGATCACCACTTCCACGATCACTCCATCGCGGCCCACAAAGAACGAGGATGGTAGGGCGCTGACCTGGTACAACCCGGTGGCCTTGCCTTCCACGTCGAGCACGATCGGAAAGGTCAGGCCGAGTTCCTGCACGAAGGAAGCCGCCCGGTCGGCGCTATCTTGTACGGTGGAATTCACAGCCAGCACCACCAGCCCGTCGGCTTTGTATTCCTCGTAGACGCGCTGCATGGAGGGCATTTCGGCGCGGCATGGCATGCACCACGAAGCCCAGATGTTCACCAGCACGGCTTGTCCGCGCAACGATGCGAGCGAGACGGTTTCACCATCCATGGTTTGGAGGGCGAATTCTGGAGCTAGAAAACCGGCGCGCGGTGCGGGAATCCTGCCATTGGTGGATGCACCGCTCCTATTCACGCTGAACGCGATCCAGACCAGGCCCAGCAGGAGCACCGTGATGTAAACTACCCTTCGTTGCATTGATTGCATAAATATCCTTTTTACGCTACACTGAGATTGAAAAAATCACACAGGCGAATCTTACCATGCTCACCACCTCTGCTTTTATCGGGATCGAGATCACAACCGGGCGACACCCTTTCGTTTATGCCGCGTTGGATGATGACCTGAAACTGCTTGCGTTGACATCCGCCTCGCTGGACGACCTGCTGGCCTTTGTCGGGAATCTCCCGTCCGCGCGGGTGACGGTCGGGGCGCCCTCACAGTTGGCACGTGGCGGGACAAGGAAGAAGCCCGCGAGGGAGTCGGCCCTCGCCCCGTCGGAGGTGATGCGTGCCGCCGAACGAGAACTCCGCGAACGGGGCATCCTTGTCCCGAAGACTCCGCCCAGCACCGAAACGTCCGCCGCCCACATAAAGACCGGGCTCACGTTGTACAAGCGCCTCGAAAAAATGGGAGCACGCGCCTATCCCGACGACAGTTCCGCGTTGCTCTGGCTCGAGTCCAATGCCCACGCCTGTTTTTGCTCTCTGCTTGGGCAGGTCCCCATGCCGCGCCGCTCGCTCGAGGGACGCATCCAACGCCAAATTCTTCTGTACGATGCGGGTTTGCAGATCCCCGAGCCGATGGACTTCTTCGAGGAGCTCACGCGGCACCGCTTGCTGATGGGGCAATTGCCGCTCGAACACGTGCAATCCTCCGAACAATTGGATACGCTGGTGCTGGCGTATACCGCATGGCTGTCGGCTCATCGCCCGAATGAATTGACTCGCCTGGGCGCATACGAAGACGGCTGGCTCTTTTTGCCAGGCGGCGAGTTGAAAGAAAAATATTAAGAGCGCGCAGGCCGGGCGATGCCCGGCCTGTTTTTTTATCGCTTGGGTTGGATGGTAAAATCAAACAAAATCATTCAGGATGTTGCCATGACCGACCTTCAATCTCGCGCGATCAACACGATTCGATTCCTCTCCGCCGACGGAGTCCAGCAGGCCAACTCGGGTCACCCCGGACTGCCAATGGGTGCCGCCGCAATGGCCTTCACCGTCTGGACGCGTCACCTGCGCCACAACCCACGCAATCCCAAATGGCCCGGCCGCGACCGCTTCATCCTCTCGGGCGGACATGGCTCGATGCTCCTGTACTCGCTCCTGCACCTGACCGGATACGACCTCTCTCTCGAAGAACTCAAGAACTTCCGTCAGTGGGGGAGCCTCACACCCGGACATCCCGAATACGGCCTGACCCCCGGCGTGGAAATGACCACCGGCCCGCTCGGGCAGGGATTTGCGACGGGAGTGGGCATGGCCATCGCCGCCAGCCACCTTGCCGCCACCACTTCCGCTGAACTCTTTGATAATTTCATCTACGCCATCGTCACCGACGGGGACCTGATGGAAGGCGTGGCCTCCGAAGCCGCCTCACTGGCGGGACATCTTTCCCTCGGCCGCTTGATCTACCTCTACGACGACAACCACATCTCCATCGACGGCTCGACCGATCTGGC
>CAYNQA010000401.1:0-2480 GCA_964399225.1 uncultured Anaerolineaceae bacterium | reverse complement strand
TAATCTTGCACATGATCCACGCCCCGCGCGCTTTTCCCCACAAACAAGTTAAACGCGTCCCGCCGTTGACGGCTTCCAGCTTGAACGTCGTGTAAAAACTCACCCCAAGAGGCGTTGCGCCGTCTATCGTGTATTGCTCGAAGGGCTGCCAGTCCACGATGCATTGCTGGCTTTCCATCTTCCCGTGGTAGCAATAGTAAACCGCATCCACCGCCAAACGTCCCTGCGCCAGGTTGCGCGCTTCCATTTTGCTTGCCCCGAGCACGATGGCGCGGAATTCGGGCTTCGTCAGGTATTCCCAACAGATGGACGGAGGCACGGGGAACATGTGCTCGCGAATGAGCAGCGCCTCTTCGGGCCGGACCTCGATCCGGATCCCGTCTTTCAAGCGCTCCCACACTTTGTGCATGTCATGCACGTACATTTGCACCTCGCCCACGTCCGCGAAGGTCTCGCGATGCGGGGTCAGGCTGTTTTGCAGATCGCCCAGCCCGAGCGAGTCCATCACCGACTGGGTGAACGCGGCGTACGCCTTGAACCCCGTCTGCTCCTTGATGTGATTCTTCGCCAGGCGATGCACCAGGTTGACGTCGTTGCCCACCAGTTCGGTGTACTGTCCCAATTTCTGGGTCATAAACGAACCGTAATGGACGAAGAACTTCAAGTCCAGGTTGGGCAGGTTTCGGCACGCATTGCAGGGACAGGAGGTGTTGATCACCATCAGTTCCAGCGCCTTGCGGAACGCCGCATACGTGGATTCGATCATATCCAGCAGGCTTTGTCCCTGCAAGAAACCGCCCGCGGGCGCATACGAAAACACCGCGTCGCCCTCCAGTTTGGAAAGCACCAGCGGCGATTTTGTGTGATGGATCAACAGGCTCAACAACTGGGTCAGGCTGTCGCGCGCATGTTCCAGTTCCGACTCGTTGACATACTTCGAATACCCTGTAATATCAGAAATGATCAGGAAGCCTTGTTGTGTCATGCCACGGTTTATATCACAGGTTATTGAAAAACGGACTTTGCTCACCGCCAGCGGAGGATGGGGATGTTTGCCCGTGGGTGATGGTTCGCGCAACATGTCCGCACGGGGATGAACCCCCGTGCTATTCGTACGAAGTCCGCTTCGCGAAGCACCCTTTAGGGAAAGCAGGCTAATCGGCTTTCGCGAAGCACCCTTTAGGGCTGCCGATTTTGTAGGAATAGCCCCGACGTTGACGTCGGGGCGGGGATTGGTGGCGGCGGGCAATGTCGGCAACACGCCCCCTTGGCGGCGCGATCATGCTTCCACCTCCCCCAAGATTTCACCAAAATACTCTTACCGGGCGCTCATCTGCATTTCAGCGGACGTTAAACTCGGCATGTAAAATGGGAAGTGCATTCTCCTCGAACAGCCCCCGCGTGACCAGTGGCAGGTCAACACGGGGGTTGGGTTTTTTAAACGGGCAAAAACCAGCCAAAAACAGGCCAAAACCCGGCAAATCCGCCTGCCCTTGTCATACATCACCCCCTCGGCTACAATCTCCCCACCAACTCACAAGGAAGGCAAGCACCATGGCCAAACAACGCATCTTACTGGTGGACGATCACGAGGTCGTGCGCCTCGGTTTGAAGTCCCTGCTCGAACGCCATCCCCACTTCGACGTGGTCGGCGAAGCTGGTTCCGCGCGCGAGGCGCTCGAACAAGTCTCCGCTCTCGAACCCGACGTGGTCGTCATGGACATCCGCCTGCCCGGCACCTCGGGCATCGAAGCCTGCGAAGAGATCGTCTCGCGCTTCCCCGCCACCAAAGTCATCATGCTCACCTCCTACGCCGAAGACGAGATGCTCTTCTCGGCCATCCGCGCGGGCGCCTCGGGCTACATCCTCAAACAGATCGGCAGCGAAGACCTGATCAAGGCCCTCGAAGCCGTCGGTCGCGGCGAAGCCCTGCTCGATCCCTCCGTCACCCAGCGCGTCTTCCAGGAAGTGCGGCGCGCCGTCAAAGAAGAGGAAGCCTCCGCCTTCGCCCATCTCAGCCAGCAGGAAAAACACGTGCTCCTGCTCGTCTCTGAAGGCAAGACCAACCGCGAGATCGCCAAAAATCTCTTCCTCGGCGAAGGCACCGTCCGCAACTACGTTTCGAGCATCCTCTCGAAACTCGGCGTCAACAACCGCGCCGAAGCCGCCGCCTACGCAGTCGAACATAACCTGCGCGAATACATCTCCTAAACCACCAGCCTGCGCCAAACGCGCAGGCTTTTTCTTATGCTGCCCCTCACCGACGAACGCCTGACCCTGCGCCCCATCCACGCCGCCGACGCTGAACCGCTCTACCTTGCCGCCCGCGAATCGCTGACCGACCTCATCCCGTGGATGACCTGGGCTCACGAGGGCTACAGCCTGCCCGAGATGGAACACTACACCCGCTTCGCCACCGACGGCTGGGCGGCCGGCACCTTGCACGTCTTCACCATCCTCGATCGTTTTGAGGGCACGGT
>CAYNQA010000400.1:0-2497 GCA_964399225.1 uncultured Anaerolineaceae bacterium | reverse complement strand
TATTCGTCTCGTTGAAAAGCACGGCGGTCAAAGCGGGGATGTGGTGAATGAGTAAAACTCAAATCAAGATGGTTCTAGGACTGGTTATGGTGATTAGCGCTATTATGTTTGTAGTAGCCATATCAGCCAAACCAGAGAAAGAAGATTTTGTTTTGATCATGGAGCGCTATCCCTGTCATGGAAATTGCCAGGCGTATCAATTAACCATCCATAGTGATGGGACGGTGTACTATTCTGGGTACTCTAATGTAAGAGAATATGACAATGTAGTCACGAAAATAACCGACACGCAAGTTAAACAAATCTTGCAAGAAATCAAAAACTCAAAAATTTTCTCCGAAAATCGCGGGTGCTGCCAGATAGATGTTGTAGATGTTGCAGGTGTCTCATTTGAGATTACCATGAATGGTGATACAGCAGTTGCGACCTACCCTATTCACGATGAAGTTCCAGAAGAATTGCGACGTATGGAATGTGCGATTGATCAGGTTATCGGATCAAAGAAATGGATTGGAAGAAATTTTCTTTGTGAAGGCGTGCTAAGTGAATCGCCCTTACCCTGACGAACCACGGTTGCCAACTTTACAGGAGACCTCCCCATGAAAAAATGCCCTTACTGTGCCGAAGAGATTCAAAACGATGCCGTCAAATGCCGTTACTGCGGCGAGTGGTTGAACGAAGAGAACAATCCGCGTCCGTCCGTGCAGATCAGCGGGCCGTTCATGCGCGTGGGCAGCGGCTACCGCGGTTGGGGTTACGAGTGGAAATCCGAAGCCGAGTTCATGGGCTGGCCGCTCATCCACATCGCGCAGGGCTACGACGAGAACGGACGTCCGCGCGTGGCGAAAGGCGTCATTGCTATCGGTGACATCGCGATCGGCGGACTTGCCGTCGGAGGCGCGGCATTAGGCGGCGTGACACTTGGCGGTTTAAGCCTCGGCTTTTTCTCGCTGGGCGGACTCGCCATTGGCATTATTGCCGCACTTGGCGGTGGCGCGCTCGGCGGGTTCATCGCTGTCGGCGGCATGGCCATCTCGTTGGGATACGCCGTGGGCGGCCTGGCGCTCGCTCCGCACTTCATCGGCGGCAACGGCATTGATCCCGAGTTCATACGCATGCTGGAGCGTTTGTTCCCCGGGATGGAGTTTTAACGAAACTGCCATCTTTCTCCATGTGACTTGCAGTATCATTGCGAACAATCCGCCCATCACAGGACATCCGCCATGGAAATTCAGGTTGTCAAAATCGAGAAACCCGAACCGATCAACTTTATTCTCGGGCAATCCCATTTCATCAAAACCGTGGAAGACATCCACGAGGCAATGGTCAACTCCGTGCCGGGCATCAAGTTCGGCATTGCGTTTTGCGAGGCCTCCGGCAAGTGCCTCATCCGCTTCAGCGGTACGGATGAAGCGATGATCGAGCTGGCAAAGGCGAACGCGCAGGCGGTCGGGGCGGGACATTCGTTCATCGTCTTCCTCGCGGAGGGATTCTTCCCCATCAATGTTCTGAACGCGATTAAGTCGGTGCCCGAGGTGGCACGCATTTTCTGCGCCACGGCCAACCCCACCGAGGTGCTGGTCGCCGTCACCGAACAGGGACGCGGCATCCTCGGCGTGGTGGACGGGTTCGCGCCGCAGGGAGTCGAAGGCGAAGAAGACCGCGCCTGGCGAAAAGACTTTTTACGCAAGATCGGCTACAAACTTTAGTTTTGCGGAGGCCTTCTTCATGACAACACGCCGTGCCCCGAGCCGAGTCATCCCTCGCGCCTTCCCTGGTATCAAGCCCAGCGAGGTGGAGGAATTGATCGCCAATTGCCAGGTGAAGGCCTACCCGAGCGGGACGACCTTGTGCCGTGAGAACGAACTGGAACACGTCTTTTACATGATCCTCGAGGGGGAAGTGAAGGTGACCAAACTGGTCAACCCATCCGAGGTGCGTCTGCTCAAAACCTTGAACGCCGGCGACTTCTTCGGTGAGATGGCCATCATCCACAATGCGCCGCGCGCTGCCACCGTCACCACCACCAGCCCGGTTGTGGTGCTCGAACTGGATAAAAAAGCCTTCGACCGCGTGCTCGAAAAATCGAGCAGCATTGCCATGGCCATGGTGCGCGAGATCTCGAGCCGCCTGCGCGCCAATGACGAGATGGCCGTTGAAGACCTGCGCGTCCGTGCCAGCGAACTGGCCCAGGCTTATCAAAAATTGGCCGAGGAAGGTCTCGCCCGCCGTGACTTCCTCTCCAATATCGCGCACGAGTTGCGCACCCCGCTCATGAGCGCCAGCGGTTACCTGCATCTGTTGAAAAAAGGCGCCATCAACGCCGAGCAGCTGGGGAATGCCGTTGAAACCATTGATCGGAACGTCCAGCAGATCATTACCCTGGTGAATGACATTCTCTTCCTGCAAGAAATGGATCTGGTGCTCTCCGAGTTCCACCCGGTGGACATGGGCGAAGTGGCCCGCAACGTGATCGACCGCTACAAATCAAAAGCCC
>CAYNQA010000399.1:0-2551 GCA_964399225.1 uncultured Anaerolineaceae bacterium | reverse complement strand
AAGGGGGATTGGGAGATCTGGAAGGCCAAGCGCTAGGCGGCCCGCGCGGGGAGGCCGGCCGGATTCACCGTCCTCCCGTATACTGGCCCCATGCCGCCCCTCATCCTGGTGGTTGACGATGAGCCCCGGGCCGCCCGCCTGGCCCGCGACTATCTAGAGAAGGACGGGTTTCGGGTGGTGCTCGCCGCCGATGGCCCAGCCGCGCTGGCGAGTGCCCGCCGCGACAAACCCGACCTGATCGTGCTTGACTTGATGCTGCCTCAGATCGACGGGCGCGAGGTCTGCCGCCGGCTGCGCCGCGAAAGCGGCGTGCCGATCATCATGCTGACGGCCTTGTCAGAGGAGATCGACCAGGTCACGGGCCTGGAGATCGGCGCGGACGACTACATCACCAAGCCCTTCTCGCCGCGCGCCCTGGTGGCCCGGGTGCGGGCGCTGCTGCGGCGGGCGCGCGGGGAGGTCACGGCGCCGGCCCTCATCCGCGTCGGCCGGCTCGCCATCGACACAGCCAAGCACGCGGCTACAATCGACGGCAGCCCCCTCCGGCTCACGCCGAACGAATTCAAGCTGCTGTGCCTGCTGGCCGGCCGCCCCGGCCAGACTCTCACCCGCGAACAGCTGCTGGACGACCTGCACGGCGCGGCATCCAGCCTCGACCGCAGCGTGGACTCGCACATCAAGAACCTGCGCAAGAAACTCGAAGCCGCCGCGGGCCGGTCCATGATCGAGACCGTGTACGGCATCGGCTACCGCTTCACCGAACAGGAATCATGACCAACGAAACATCGGAACGATCCACAAGAGGCAGGGGCGGGCGTGTGACCCGCGCAATGGGATTCACGATCTTCTTCGTTGTCTCTGCCGTGCTCTTTGTGGGGGGCATTGCTGCACTTCTGTATCTGCTCTTTTCAGAATATTCCGGTGTCAGGAACATCTGGCTATTGATCTGCGGCGCGCCGGTCCTTCTGGCGGCCCTGCTCGTTTTCATTCTGTTCAACCTGTATTCCCGTTACGGGAAACCGCTCGAAAGTCTGTTCGACGCCATCCGCGCCGTGGAGGAGGGCAACCTCGCGGCACGCGTCCCGGAGAATCGCTCCGACATGTTCAACGATCTATTCAAGCGCTTCAACAAAATGGTCGGCGAACTCGAGCGCGCCGAACAACAGCGCCGCAACCTGACCGCCGACATCGCCCACGAACTCCGCACGCCGCTCCACATCATTCAAGGCAACCTCGAAGGCGTTCTCGACGGAGTCTATGAACCGACCAACGAACACATTCAAGACACGCTGGACGAAACGAAACTGCTCTCGCGTCTGGTCAGCGACTTGCAAACCCTCTCCCTCGCCGAAAGCGGACAGCTCCCGCTTCATCCCACCTCGTTCCTGCTCGCTGACCTCTTAGCCGACCTGACCTCCAGTTTTTCCTCCCAAGCCGCCTCCCTCGGCATCGAACTACATACCCAGGTTGCCGACCCAACTCTCCCCCTCACCGCCGACTACGACAGGTTCAACCAAATCCTCTCCAATCTCATTTCGAATGCCCTGCGCCACACCCCCACTGGCGGAAGCGTTTCCGTTCATGCCGAAGCCGATGGAAATAACAAGATACAAATTACCGTCTGCGATACGGGGAACGGCATCCAACCATCTGACCTGCCCTTCATCTTCGACCGCTTCTGGCGGGGAGACAAATCACGTTCCGAGCGGACGCACAGCGGCTTGGGCCTCGCGATCACAAAACAACTCGTCCATGCCCACGGCGGGACGATCGAAGTACAAAGCGAAGTGGGTAAAGGTTCAACGTTCATCATCGAATTACCGCAAGAAAGAATTTGAAAAAACAACTCCCAAAGCTGTAAAGCCAAGGGAGTTGTTTTTTTTACGCGAGATCGTCTACCGTACTTCAAATTGGAGCGTACGATCCAGCGTATCGTTGAGGTAGAGATCCACCTTGTAAACGCCGATCGGCCAAAGATTGGAATTGCTCATCTCAAAGGTGAGCGCCCCGTCTCCGCTGGTGAGGATGGTTTCATCCAGGTAAGTTTCACCATCGTAGCCTTCCACTTGCACAGCCGTCCACACGGCTTTGACAGTGGTGTCGGCAGGAGCATTCGCCAATTGGACAACGGCATAAAAGACCTGGTCTTGTGCGAACACGGACGTGGACGAGCCGCCATTGGGATCCGCTGTGGTGTAAGCGTTGGAAATATTGGCCGTGCTAAAGCTGCAAGCTAGAGAGGCCGCGATCAAGATCGTCAAAGCCAAAGCGATACGAACAAGTGGGGATTTCATCTAATCATTCTCCTTTTGGTGAATTTTTCCGCGCCCCAATGGGCGGCGGTTTGCTTGATTTGAAATTGATTACTGCGTAACCTGCGGCAAGGTGGGGAGCGATTGCAAATACGACCAGATCGCTTTCAATTCGTCGTCGGTCAGATAATTGATTTCTTCAAAAGGCATCAGGTTTGCATTCAGCCCGCGCCCATCAGGGGTCTTTTGTGTACGAATTGCCTGAAGGAATTGCTCCTCCGTCCATGTCGCCAAGTCCC
>CAYNQA010000398.1:0-2561 GCA_964399225.1 uncultured Anaerolineaceae bacterium | reverse complement strand
GTTTGGTATGCAGAACATCCTCGTGCTGCTTTTCGACCAGCTGCGCAAAGATGCAGGCGGACTGATGCGAAATGTGTATCAGTTCCTTGGCATCGACTCCAACTTCACGCCGGACCTCTCACAGAAACACAACGAGGGCGGCGTGTGGCGCAGCCCATTCTGGCAGTTGTATTACCGCACCATCCACCCCGCCTTCGGGACAGTATCGAACGCCCTGCCGGAGAATTGGCACAACCGTCTCGCCACGGTCGGGCAGCACCTGCGCAAGAAAGCCGTCGTCCGCTCACCGCAGATGTCGCCGCAGGTTCGTGCCCAACTACAAGGGATCTTCCGCGAGGAGATCCTGAATCTGCAAGACTTCATCCAGCAAGACCTGTCCGCATGGCTGGAGGAGCAACCTGCACAGGCAAAGGTTTAACCGCAGATGAACATAAATCTCCCGTGGGAGTGTGGGCTTCAGCCCGCTGGGTTAGGCCCCGCAGATTTAAACCCGCAAACTTTGGCTTGCAGGCTAAAGCCTGCACTCCGATGCACACGACATTCGCATCAGGAAAGTCATTGACATGAACGAAAGCATCTTCACCGCCATCGAAAAACTGGAGCGCTGGGTCGCGCGCAACGGCTGGCTCGGCTACGATCCCTTCGACGGGTTGAGCGCGCCGTTCGCCCGCAAGCTGACCTTCGAGAATCCCGTGCTGCGCATCGCCCTGCAGCAGACCGTGCGGCGGCTGCCGTTCAACATCCGCCCGTTTTTGGGCGTGACCAAAAAGCACAGCAACCAGGCCATGGGCTATTTTGCGTCGGCCTACCTGCGGTTGTTCTCGTTCATGCGCGACCCGCACTATCTGGAAAAAGCCCGCTTCTGCCTCGAAGACCTGATGAAACACACCAGCCCAAACATGCCCGGCTTCGCGTGGGGCTGGGCCTTCGACTATCAATCGCGCGGACATTATCTCCCGCAGGGCATCCCCAGCGTGGTGTGGACCTCGTTCATCGCGCACGCTTTCCTCGATGCCTACGAGGCCCTGTCCACGCCGCTATATCTCGACGTGGCGCGCGGGGTCAGCCAGGCCATCTTGCAATCATTTCCCCACCACAAACTCACGGATAATTCGTTGTGCATCAGTTACGTGCCGCACCTCATGCTCGAGATCCACAACGCGAACATGCTGGCCGCATCCGTGCTGGCGCGGACATACAAATACACCGGCGAGCAGAATCTCATTGATGTGGCGCAACAGGCCGTGCGTTACACCATGGACTGCCAGCGCGCGGATGATTCGTGGTGGTACGGCGAGGGTCTGCGCTGGCGCTGGGTGGACGGCTACCACACCGGCTTCGTGCTCGACGCTTTGTGGTGGTACCAGCTGTCCACGGCGGACACCCAGTTCGAGGTCAGGTTGAAGCGCGGGATGGAGTTCTACCGGCGGAAGCTGTTCGATGGCCCGGTCGCGCGTCACTACGATGACCGCACCCAGCCCATTGACATCCAATCCATCGCGCAGGCCATCCAGACGTTTGCGCTCATCCCCGAAGAATTCGGCGGTGACCTGCACTGGGCGGAGCAGGTGGCGCTGTGGGCCATCGAACACATGCAGGACCCATCCGGTTATTTTTACTTCCGCAAGGGACGTTTCACCACCAACAAAACACCGCTTATGCATTGGGGGCAGGCCACCATGCTGGCGGCGCTGGCGCTCCTCGCGCAACGCGAGGTGGAAGCGGAAACAGCCATCGTTCATGATGCAATTTCCATGGAGGCAATATGAACATCAGCGTTTTTGGTTTGGGATATGTCGGCTGTGTCACGGCGGCATGTCTGGCGCGCGATGAGCATCACGTCATCGGCGTGGACGTGAGCGAGCACAAGGTGAACCTGTTGCAATCGGGCCGCTCGCCCATCTCGGAGCCCGGACTGGGCGAACTGCTGGGCAGCCTGGTCCCGACCGGCCGCCTGCGCGCCACACTGGACGGCGACGCGGCCATTCAATCGAGCGAGGTGACGTTGATCTGCGTCGGCACGCCGAGCAATCACAACGGGCAGGTCAATCTCGATTTCATCATCAACGTCTGCAAGGAGATCGGGCAGAGCCTGCGCACGAAGGATGACTATCACGTTGTCGTGGTGCGAAGCACAGTGCTGCCGGGCACGGTGGAGAAAACGTTGATCCCCGTGCTGGAGGAGTGTTCGCACAAAGTTGCCGGTCGCGATTTCGGCGTGTGCATGAATCCCGAGTTCCTGCGCGAGGGCAGCGCCATCAGCGACTATGACCACCCCGGCACCATCGTGGTGGGACAGTGGGACGAGCGCAGCGGCGAGGCACTGGTGGAAATGTATCGCGGCGTGGATGCGCCCTTGATCCGCACGCAATTGGCAGTGGCCGAAATGGCGAAGTACGTCAGCAATGCCTATCACGCCTTGAAGATCGTCTTCGCCAACGAGATCGGCACGCTTGCCAAGGTCCATGGCGTGGACGGGCAGGAGGTGATGAACATCTTCTGCCGCGACGACCATCTCAATATCTCGAAGACCTATTTGAAACCGGGCTTTGCCTTCGGCG
>CAYNQA010000397.1:0-2564 GCA_964399225.1 uncultured Anaerolineaceae bacterium | reverse complement strand
GCGCCGGTGCCGGGATTATTTGAAATGAAATCAGGTTGACCCAAAACCAAATCGGGTTCTTCGTTTGCGGTGGGCAATTCGTTCCAGATCAGCACACGGTTGTTGTTGCGGTCTGCCAGCGCGAGATGCGTCCCATCGGTGACGATGGCGGTGGGGTGATTGAAAAATAATCCGCCGCCGGTGTTGTTGAAGTCCACGGCGCTCAGGGTTAGGTCCGCGGCTTGACCGGTGGTGAACCAGCCCGAACGTCCGCCCGAGGCGCTGGAATATTCGGATGGAATCTGCTCGACGGTGATCTGTCCGTTGTTGGGCAATCCACTCTGTGGAGGAAGCCCCGCTTCCGGCGCGACGGGGGAAGCGGCTGAGGCCGTCGCCGGCGTGGACGTGACCTCCGCCGCTGGCGCGCAGGCCACAAGCAAAGCGAACAACAGAACGAGCGAAATCAGGTTTCTTGTTTTCATGGTTGTCTCCTTTGCACGCAGGATACCGGACACGAGATAACAACCAGTTCAGCAGAAGTTAAGATGCGGAAAAGAAAACGCGGCGCAGAATATTTCTGCGCCGCGTGAGTGCAAACATCCCCGCTGGGAATTTTACGGAACGACTCCCACGCTGAAGCCATAGACATTGGCCGTGATGAGATAGCCGATAAAGACCTGACCGCGCACGGGATCATACGCCGCCGTGGCAAGGTTCGCCGCAGACTCGGGCATGGGCTGGCTGTGACGTACCGTCAGCGTGGCGCGGTCCATGGCGAGGATGGCGCTGTTGGCCGTGTCGATCACCCAATACAGGTTATGGGCCGTGTCCACGCCGAAGATCTTGTTGCCAGCAGGGAGAACGCTACCGGACGGTTGCGCGTTGACTGGGTCCAACTCCACCACGCCGAGGAAGAGACGGTTGGCCTGTGCGTCGAAGAAGAACAGATCGGCGTCGGCCTGACCGATGGATTTGGATTGAGCCTTCACGTCCACGCTGGCGAGCAGGGTGAAATTGTTGGCCGTGTCGTAGACGTAGACCGCGCGCGCTTTCGGCTCATAGACGAAGAGTCGATTCGCGGATTCGTTGACCGTCACCTGCAACTGGCCGGGGCCGCCGCCCGTGTCGCCGACTTCGGCATTGGGAATGGCGATGACCGTGACGGGCTGCATGGTTTCCCAATTCACCACCGCGACCTGACCGAATTCGGGATAGGCGGCATAGGCGAGTTTGTGAGTCGAGTCGATGGCGAGGTCGGGCAGGCGGTCGGTGGAGCCGATGGGGAGGCCGAGGGGAATCGTGCCGAGCAATGTTTCGTTAGGCGTCATCGAATAGACGGAGAGGGTGCTGTCCCACGCGTTGAGGGCGAAGAGGAACTGTCCCGAAGAATCACGCCGGAGAGGGATGGGCCAGGTTCCGGCGGAGAAAGAAGCGGAACTTCCATCCGAAAGAGAATAGCGCGCGAGGTAACTTCCGCCAAGGCGGCTGGAAAGATAAAGCGTGCTTCCATCGCCGGAGACGATGATCTGCTCCACACTGTCGCCGAGGCGCAGTGCATTTGCCTGCGTGGGCGCGGCGGTGGAGATGCTCCACAGCGTGGAGGCGTCGCCGTTGGCAAGGTAGATGTGACCGTTGGCGGGGTTGAGGTGCATGTTGTGCGGCTTGCGTCCGAAGTCGAAACTGGAGGTGAGGCTGCCGTTGCGGTCGTACACGTCCACGTGGCCGCCGATGCCCGCGACCTGACCGTTGGCGGGCGCGGCAACCGAGAGCGCGAAGGTCTGGTCTGTGGCGGGATCGTACATCACATCTTCGAGCGTGCCGCTGTTTTGAAGCGGGAAGGCGCCGATCTCGCTGCCGTTCATGTCGAGCCTGATCACGGTGCGGTCGAGGCCGATGACGAAGGTGCGTTCCGCCGAGTCGAAGTGGAACCAGCGCGCGCGGCCATTGGCCTGCGTGGTGTATTGAATTTCATTGGTCACCTGGCCGTTGGCGGCATTGATGACGAGGATCGCGCGTGAGAATTTTTCCTGCGAAGCAAGCAGGTAGATCGAGTCGGTCGCGGCATCGTAGACGGTCGGGCCTGCGTTCTCGCCGAGGCCCTGCACCACGAAGAGTTCCTGCAGGGTGTTGCCGTCGAAAGCAGTGATGCCTTTTTTGGTGGGCAGGTAGAAACGCGCGTGCGCCTCATCCACGAACGCGAGGTTGGCGAACCCCTCCACGCGGATCGGTCCTGCGATCTGGCCGGTCGCCACGTTCACGCGTCGCAATTGCGAATGCGCGGTTTCATAAACGTAAAGATATTGCGCGGCGGAGTCGAGGAAGATGTATTTGATGCCGCGCTCGGCGATGCCGGTCTCCACGAGGCCGACCCAGGTTTCGCTTGCACCGTCGAGGATCGCCACATCGGGCGTCATAATTCCCGCCACGTAAACGAGGTTGCGCGCCTCATCCACGGCCACGGAGAAAAGCTTGACCACGTTCTCTTCGAGCGGGCGGTCTTGCAGATCGAGCAGGGAGAGGGAGGTGGTGAGGCACATGGGGTCGGGGCAGGTTGAGGGGGGAGGTGTTGAGAGTGTCGAAGGTGT
>CAYNQA010000396.1:0-2574 GCA_964399225.1 uncultured Anaerolineaceae bacterium | reverse complement strand
TCTTCTCGAAAGATGAAGACCACGCCATGCAGGTGGCACGTCAAATGAACACGGGTGGAGTCAAGGTCAATGGCGTGAGTCTGCTCGAATTAAATGTCGACGCGCCGCGTCCCGCCTGGGGGCTCAGTGGTTTCGGCGAAGAAGGAACGTTGGAGACGTTCGATGTCTTCTGCGGAAAGTCTGTGGTGGGGATTGCGGGTAAGTAGTTAGACCGCTGACCGCCGACGGCAGACAGTTGATCGCATCATAATAAGCGGTCTTCGGTCTGTGGTCGGCGGTCTTTTTCTTGAGAACCATAATCAGTAAAGGCAACAACATGGCAGAATCCTGAAAACAAGGCGTCAGCGTGGAACAAACATCCGAAGCCGATGCAAAGGTTGGGTCCATGGTTGAAGCGATTTTGAATGAAGTCAAAGCGCGAGGAGATGGGCTGACCGAGAGTGATTGGTGAGTACGCCAGGCGGTTTGACCCCGAATACATTCAGGCACAGATGGACGCCACTCCGCTTAAAAAGCTTTCCACTCCCGAAGACGTGGCCGAAACAGTTTGGTAAAATGGTGATGATGACAGGCAATATCGTGCCGGTGGACGTCCGCTGGGCATGTAGCGATAATTTATATACAATCAATATCAAGGAGAAGTAAAAATGGCAACAATTCGCAATGACGTGTTCAAAATCGGTGATTCTTTTGTCACCCTGATCGGTGACGAAGTCAAAGTGGGTGATGTGGCGCCCGCATTCACATCGGTTATTTCGGGATGGGCAAAAGTCAACCCTCTTCAGGAATCCAAAGGAAAGGTGATCATTCTTTCAGCGGTTCCCTCTTTGGATACCGATGTTTGTGATCGTGAGACGCGCCGTTTTAACGAAGAAGCTTCCAAGCTGAGTGATGACATTATCATTTATACGATCAGTTGTGACTTTCCCATGGCGCAGAAGCGATGGTGCGGTGCCGCCGGTGTGGAAAAGGTCAAGGTTGTTTCGGATGTGCTCGAGGCGGAGTTCGGTGAAAAATACGGCATCCTCATCAAGGAACGCCGTTATCTGCGCCGCTCTGTTTTCATCGTGGGTCGGGATGGAAAATTAACTTACGTCAAATACCTGCCTGCGCTGGGCGAAGAGCCAAATTACGAAGAGGTCATTGCAGCAGCAAAAGATGCGCTGACCGCATAAATAAAACAAACACCCCTGAAAAGGGGTGTTTGTTTTATCTGTTAAGTGAATATGGAAAATTCCTAGATCAGCCGCGCCCCGCCAGACGCATGGCATATGTATATCTCTGGGGCAAGCCCGGTTTGGTTCTGATATTGACGGGACAGCCGTCCGGCAAATGTTTCGGCTGCCTGCTTTTCTACAAGATTGACGGTGCAGCCGCCAAACCCGGCCCCTGTAAGCCGCGCCCCAAAACAGCCCGGCAGAGATTGAGCGACTTCAGCCATGATGTTCAATTCAGGAATGGATACTTCAAAGTAGTCGCGCAGGCTGGCATGGCATTCATTCATCATCTGGCCAAATTCGAGGATGTTCCCCTGTTCCAAAAGCGGAATTGCGCGCCGTGACCGTTCGATCTCCTCGACAACGTGCCGCGCTCGCTTCTCCACCAAAGGTGGCAGTTGGTCGCTGAACCGATTGAAGTCTGCCACGCTGACATCGCGTAATGCCCGTATGCCGGGGATGTGTTGCGACAGGATATTGACTGCATCCTCGCACGCCTGACGACGCTGGTTGTATGCGCCATCGGTCAACTTGCGCCGGACTGATGTGTCTGCGATCACGATGGCAACGTTGCCAGGCACAGGCAGGGTTTGCCAGTTAAGGGAGCGGCAATCAAGCAGGAGCAGGCGGTCTTGCACTCCGCACGCTGAGGCGAACTGGTCCATGATCCCGCAGTTGACGCCCACATACTTGTTTTCGGCTGTTTGGCCGATCTGTGCACGTTGCATGGGATCGAGTTCCCATCCGCCCAAAGTTTGCCACGCCAGGGCAAAAGCCATTTCCACCGAAGCCGATGAACTCAGTCCCGCGCCGCGCGGCACATCTGAAGCGAGCACACCATGTATGGCGGGCGTGGGATGTCCGGCGTTGCCCAGTGCCCACGACACCCCGGCAGGATAGCGCGCCCATTCGGGCAGAGGCGACCCATCTGCAGCGGTCTTCGCCGCGATCCCCTCCGGGGTGAATGAAACTTCATCGGCGAAGTCAGCCGCTATCAGGTCGGTTTGATGCGATTCCGCCGCGGAAAATGCCAGATAGGTTGCCCGGTCGATGGCGGCGGGCATCACGAATCCGTCGTTGTAATCCACATGCTCCCCCAATATGTTGACACGCCCCGGCGCAAGGGCGAGGTATTTGGGGTCTTTGCCAAACCTCTGGCGGAACGTTTGGATGACAAGGTCTTTGGGATTCATGGTTGGTCTTTGATGGAGGATGGATGCGGATATCTGACTTTTGGATGTATCTGAATGTGCCCGCATTATACAGCCGTTGAAATAAAAATCGCCCCATCCGAATGGACAGGGCGATCTGATCAGCACTTCACTTATGCCGCAACAGCGGGCCTGAATTTATACCC
>CAYNQA010000395.1:0-2579 GCA_964399225.1 uncultured Anaerolineaceae bacterium | reverse complement strand
GTTTGCGATCCTTGCCTGGCTGGCCTCCTCTTTCGTCCTGCCTCCCGAGATCGCTGCCTATCAACCGCCCACCGTTGACTCGCTTCTGGCAACAGTCTTTTCCATCGTCTCTTCCATCTCCAACAATCTCCAGACTCCGACCTTCGACTTTCAACCTTTGACCATTGACCTGCAATCCACCACTATCCTGACCTTCATCATCTCCGCCGCCGTCCTCTGGCTGGTTGGGAATGGATTACTCTTGCGTGCTCCCCAAAGAAACAACCGATGAAACGCCTCTCCTTGCTGATCTGCTCTCTTGCCCTCCTGCTCGCCTCCCTCGCCTGCGGTCAAAGCGGACCGGTCACGCCGTTCCCTGTGCAGGAGAATCCCGCCTCGCTCTCCGGCGAGACCATCTACGGATTCTTCCCCTCGCCTCCCAAAGCGGACCTGATCAGTGTGGTCACGCATTACAAGTCCCTCGGCCAATACGGCGACTTCGTGCTGTTCCAGCAAAATGTCCCGTGGGCGGACTTCGTCAACGCTGCGAATGGCGAAGCCAAATCGGCAACTGATCTCGCAGGGCAGGTAAAACTCGCCACCGACAATGGTCTCGACTACATCTTTGTGGTGGATGCCCTCAACGGACTCAACCGCCGCGAGTTCAGCGGACTTCCTTCTGGCTGGGACGCCTCGTTCGCGAATCCCGATGTCCGCGCGGCGTTCACCAATTACACCCTGTGGGTCGTGCGAACTTTTCATCCGCATTACCTCGGTCTCGCCTCCGAGATCAACACTTACATGGATGCCTATCCCGACGATGCGGCGAACTTTGTCAGCCTGTATCACGAGGTTTATGTGTTGGTCAAAGCCGAAGCGCCTGAGACGCAGGTCTTCGTCACCTTCCAATGGGATGACCTGAACAACATGTTCCCGCAACCCGAAGAGGGAAATAAGCAACGGCTGGACCCGAACTGGAGTCAGGTTGACGCGTTCGAGCCAAACCTGGACATCCTCGGGCTGTCGTCCTATCCGTATTTTGTCTTCCCCTCTGGCGCAGACATCCCCGCCGACTACTACTCGCGCGCCCTGCAACACACGGACAAACCCGTCGCCATCACCGAAGGCGGCTGGAGCTCGCGCGACTTTGCGCACATCCGCGCCACGCCCGAAGACCAGATCGCGTACCTGAACGCCATCCACAACCAACTCGGTTCACGCCTTGCATTCTGGGTCTATCTCGTGCTCAACGACTTCGACATGGACTCGTACACCAAGATGTTCATTTCACAAGGCGGCAACCCCGCCGATATGGACACGCTCAAAATGTTCTCCACCCTCGGCCTGCGCGAAATGGACGGCACGCCCAAACCCGCGCTTGAATTGTGGATGAGTTTCCGAGGGCAATAGCAGCGCCATGAAACGCTTCCTTCTCTTCGTTCTCTCGCTCGCACTGATGAGCGTGGCATGTACCGGGACAGCGCCTGCGGTTCCTACGCCTGCCTGTCAGCCGACGGTCACACCGTCTGCACTCGAGGCAACCAGCCGCGATTTCTACATGGGATTCACTCGCTGGCCGCCCGAGGCCACGTTGGAAGGGATTGCGCGCATGAATACCTTCCTCACACAGCACGGCGACATGACCGCCCTGCATTTTGACGGCGGCATCCCCTGGCCCGAGGCTTTGGCCGGTAACCCGCTGCCCGAAGCGGTGATGAACGAGTGGCGCGGCGCGCGCGATGCCATTCCCGCCTCGCATAAAATTTACCTCGCCATCACGCCGATCAACATGGAACGCAACGCCCTCGCCCCGTATTGGGGCACGGCCACCAACCAGCCCTTGCCGAAGCCGTGGAGCGAATATTCGTTCGGCCATCCCGATGTGAAACTTGCCTACTTGAAATACGCTTTGCAGGCCATCGAATTTTTCCACCCCGATTATCTGGCGATCGGCATCGAGGTCAATGTGGTGCAGGTCAACGCGCCGCAGAACTGGGCAGCCTATAGAGAACTGCAGAAATTTATTTATGATTCGCTCAAACAGGATTACCCCGACCTGCCGATCTTCGCCACGTTCACGGTCAGCCACATGAACGGGCTCGACGGCGGAGACAGCGCGGCGCAAATGAAAGAGATCGAGTCGCTATTGCCGTATACCGACCTGATCGCATTGAGCGCCTATCCCTACGGCTGGGCATACGAAAGCGGCAAGGCCGACCCGATCCCCGATGATTTTTTCGCGGCGGCGCTTTCATTCGGCAAGCCGATCGCCATCGCCGAGTCGGGCGCGCCTTCGTATGATTTTTCCGCGTTCGGAAAGAATTATCATTTTACGGAAGAATACCAGGCGCGTTGGGTTTCATTCTTGTTGAGCAAGGCGCGCGAACACAACTTTCATTTCGTGGTTGCATTCACCGGCATCGACTACGATAAACTTCTGGAAATCATTCCAAAAGATACACGCGAACTTGCCATGATCTGGGTCTACGACGGCCTCGAACGAAGCGACGGCTGCGCCAAGCAAGCCCTGCCCGTTTGGGATCAATGGCTTGCACTGCCATATCAACGATAGCAAAACACAACCACCCGCTAAAAGCTAA
>CAYNQA010000394.1:0-2582 GCA_964399225.1 uncultured Anaerolineaceae bacterium | reverse complement strand
TCGGTGGGCGTGATAAGATGCACATCATATCCACGTTCCACCAATCCGCGGATGTTGTGAATGATGTGCGTGGACGCGCCCTTCGGGCTGGGCACGATGTCGAACGCGGAATAGAGTACGCGAGGCATGGGCAAATTATAAGCCATTGACGCCAGCGTAAATCGCGAGGACAATTGGGACACACTCGGAGGCTTGATGGAAGACTTTATTGCGTATGCGATTCTTGCGTTTGCATTTTGCGCCATTCCACTTGGAATCATCGTTGGCATCGTGTTGATCGTGCGCGGCCTTGCGAAATCGGCACAGGCGAACAGCGGGACAGTTAACGCCGTGATGCGTGCCGCGACGAAGAGCACGCCTCCCGCCAAAGGGACAGCGGCTCGGCCCTCGCGGACTCCCACGCCCGCCCCGGTGCGCGCCACTGCCTCCGCCGCCGCGCCGATCGTCGCGACTGCCGCAGTCGGCGACCATACCCCCATCTATTTAAATTTCAGTAACAAGCCGCAAGCCATCATGGACAACATGGACGCGCTCGTGGCACAGGCGAATAAATCGAACTCCACGCGCGAACGCTGGAGCAAAGGACCGCGCCGCTTGTTTTGGCTGGGCCTGGCATTAATGCTGGTCGAGGGATTGTTCTTTTTGCTTGGGTACACTCCCACATGCGCATTCCTGGTTGGCGGCATCGCGCTGTGGATCGTGAGTATCTTCCTTTCCACGGGGTTGAAGCGCGCACAAGTGAAATCCTTCCCGTCGAGT
Organism: uncultured Anaerolineaceae bacterium; assembly: GCA_964399225.1. Classification (GTDB taxonomy): domain Bacteria; phylum Chloroflexota; class Anaerolineae; order Anaerolineales; family Villigracilaceae; genus Denitrolinea. The sequence continues at coordinate 1,823 of CAYNQA010000394.1, read as the reverse complement.
TTCAACGAATTCAAGGAAATGGTCCACACCCTGCGCGATGACCTGAGTCCCGGCAGCGGATTCGTGGGCAACCTCGACCTGACCGGTGCCAAGCAGAAATCGAAAGTGGCGCGCGCCGCCAACGATGCGCGCGGCCGCACCACCAACTATTATCGCGACCAGTGGTTGAACTTTAAAGCCAAACTCTACGATGGCAATATTCTACGCGTCTCTGCCATTCAGCGCGTGAAAGAACGCAACGGTTATTGGGGCGTTGGCAAAGTCAGCGGCAAATCGAAATGGAAACCCGCCAAGGCCAAAGGCTCGTACCAGGAATTGAAAGTGCGCATTGCGGTCAACCCCGAGTTGTACTCCATCGTGCGCGATAACGAGATCAAAGACGTGAAGCAGATCGGCGAGTACACCATCAACGCCGTGGATACTACTGGCGGCATCGTCACCGTGCTGGCTTCCAGTCCGAAGGACAACGTCTCTTCGGAAAGCGTGCTGGGCGTGATGAAATTCGCTTACGAAATGTTGAAATTGAAGAAGTCATAAAGAGGTTTATTCATGAATTCCCGTTCCACTACCACCATTATTTTTTCTGTGATCATGATCGTATTGGTCATGGGCGTGGCCATGCTCTTCTCTTTTAACGGTTCATCCGCCGCGGAAAAATATTCCGCCATCAGCCGCTGGCAGACCAGTTACTCCAGCGCCGAAAGCATGAAGATCATTGACTTGACCGGCGACGGCGTGGACGATCTCTTCATCCAGAGTCTCTACAACGCCTCCATCTACGACGGCGCAGGAACGATCCTGCAATCGTGGGACATCACGTCCGCCAAATCCACGATGGGCGACGTGAATGGCGACGGAGTCGAGGATGTGATTATTTACGAGTATGCCCCGGCCAGTGTGATGATCATCAGCAAGGGAAGTCTTGAATCCAGCTTCAATGTCAGTGACATGAGCACACCCTCGCGAGTCACAGTGATGAAATTTCCCTCAGGCACAGAAATTGTCCTCGGTGATGCCTCTGGCAATCTGCAAGGCTACAAGCCGGACGGGACGTTCCTCTGGAAAGCATCTGTCGGCTACGATGAGATCCGCGGCCTGGACGATGCCCGTGTGGACGGCCAACCCTACCTCGCCGCCGCTTCCTACTCCGGCGAAGTGGGTGTGGTCGACGCGAACGGAAACTTCCGCTGGAAAAATTCCACTGAGACCCTGCGCCGCATGCGCGCCTACGACCTCTTCGGCGACGGCACAAGCGAAATTCTGACCGGCGGCGAATACGGCGATTTCTCCATTTGGAACGCAAACGACGGCTCGAAGACTTTTTCCAAAACGATGGGGCAGGCTATCTCCGAGATCCGCACCGCAGAGATCAACGGCGACCCCTCCTCCATTGAGATCATCGTGGGCGGCAAGGAAGGCGGCTTGTGGGCTTTCGATGCCTCGGGGAAGGAACTCTGGTCGCGCACCCTCGGCGACAAGGTTACCGAGATCGTCGGCGCAGATTTCAATGACGACGGCGCCGAAGAATTGATCATTGGTGATGACACCGGTCAGGTGACCATTTTCTCCGGGGATGGCAACCGCTCCAAAGTGAAGGCTTACACCAGCGGCATCACCCGCGTGGATGAAGGCCGCTTGAACGGCGAACGCGTGGTGGCGGTTTCAAGCAATTACGAACTCGAGGTCCAGCGCATGGAATATAGCGCCATCCCCGGCTTCCAGTTCGCGCCATTGCTGGTGGGACTGATCGTCTCCGGGGCGATTGCGGTCGTTGCCTGGATCCTGGCGACCATGCCGAAGAAGCCCGAGATGAAAGTGTCCAT
>CAYNQA010000393.1:0-2606 GCA_964399225.1 uncultured Anaerolineaceae bacterium | reverse complement strand
TCAGTTCCCCTTGTTCTAAAACCCGCCGTACATTTTCTTCCGTAACGCGCCGTTCGAACATGCGTTGAATGGCATGAACACGGAAGACGATCCGACGGGAGTTCATGCCTTCCTGCCGATCAACACCAGCGTCGTCGCGCTGTGAAATCCCACCTGCTCCACGCGTTGACGCAGTTCCGCGCCGCGCGCCTGCAACTCGGGATGACCCTCGGCGCGCTGAATGTAACGCTCGAAGATGGGAGCCAGTTCTTCCATGATGGCGGGGTCGTGCGGATCGTCGCTCTGGTCGCAGAGATCGTAAGTCGTGAGGTCGGCCAGTTCGAGTGCCGCGACGAGGTCGAGAAGTTGCTGGCGGGTGTAGGTCTCGCGATGAACGACGCCATTGACCATGTCCACGGCTGCCCACCAGTGATGCAACAGGACGTGCGTCATCTGCGTTTCGGTCTGGTTGTCACGGTACATCTCGGAGACGAGGATATGTCCGCCCGGGCGGAGGACGCGCTTCATTTCGCGCAGAGCCGCTTCGGGGTCGAGATGATGAAGCGAGTTCGAGACGGAGACCAGGTCGAAGGAGGAGTCGGGAAAGTCGAGATGGCGGGCGTCCATCTGTTGGAATTGAACGCGGGGATTTTCTTTGAAGGCTTCGGCAAAGGCCGCGGCGGAACGTTCGTTGTTATCCACGCCGATGATCTCGGGGTGATCCTGCAAACCTTCGAGCAAAAAATGAACGAAGCCGCCGCCCCCTGTGGCGACGTCGAGGATGCGGCTGGCTTGGATGTGACCGAGGATCTCTCTGGCATCAGGCATTGGGTTGGATGATTCCTGTCTCTACCGGTTTCCACAAACAGACGATGCGAACAACCACGAGAATGACTGACACAACCACAGACAGCACAACATTGAACGGCCAGGCGCCCAGCGCGTTGGCTGTGATGAACGAGACCGTGATCTGGATCACATCGCCGAGCAGGAGCGCTTCGAGCGCCACGCGGAGAGCGGGACCGCGCAGTTGCAGGCCGCGCGCGAGCAGGTAGGTCAGCACGCAGATCAGCACGCCGTACCAGCGCGTCATTTCGAGGGCGGCGGTGGATGCAGGTTCAGCCGAGAATGCGCCGAGAAATTTCGCGGGAGTAAAGAGGGTTTGCGCGATCGAACCGAGGTTGATCAGAATTTCAGCGTAGAAAACATAGATGAGATATTTCATGAGAGTCTCCTATTTGTAAATTTTGGAGTGCGGGCTTTAGCCCGCAAGATGCGGCCTGAAGGACGCACTCCATTTTCAATACTGCTATCCAATCTTTGGGGTATCACCAATAATTTCCCAGCCGCGCTCGACAGCCACGGACTTTAACTTCGCATCGGGATACACCGCCACGGGATGTTCGGCGTGTTCGAGCAGGGGAATGTCTAGGACGGTGTCGCCATAGGCGTAATCCACGCGCGACACGCCCAGCTTGCCGAGGATCTGCTCCAGCTTTTTCTCATCCGCGACCAGTTCGCCGACCATGCGGACGCGCCCATCGCGGATCTCGACCGGCGTGCCGCTGACCTGCGCGCCGATGCGCCGCGCGAACGGTTCGATGAACGGCTCGACCACACTGCTGGCAATGTAGACCTGTCCGCCTGCCTCGCGATGTTGGATCAGACGCGCGATCACATCCTCGCGGCGCTTCTTCCAAAAGTTATGCTCCACCACCCACTCCGAAGCGTGACGGAGTTTTTCCTCATTTGCATCTTTGATGTATGCGAGACTGTCCACCATCAGCTTTTGCCCCCACCTCTGCCAATCGATCAGTCCATTCTTCGCCAGGAGGTACGAAGGCGTGATGGATGCCATGTACCAGTTGGCGCGCAGTTTGCTCTGGTTGTGCTTGACCCAATCCACGATTCCTAAGAATGGCGAGCCGGTGGTCAACGTGCCCATCAAGTCTGAAACGATAATCATGATATCTCCAATGTGTAGTTTTTTTCACCACAGAGCACACGGAGAACACGGAGCTTTTTTATTTTTTTCTCTATGCGCTCTGTGATCTCTGTGGTGAAACCTCAAAACTCTTTCAAAAACGCCTTCACCGACTCATCCGCCGGGTGCGCCTTGATCTGCCTCGGCGTGCCGACCTGCTTCAACGTCCCGCCGATGATGACGGCCACGCGGTCGCCCATTTGCGCAGCTTCCTTCAGGTTGTGTGTCACAAAGATCGTCGTTCGGTGATCCTGCGCCAGCAACGAAGAGAGGTCTTCGAGCAACTGCGAGCGCGTCTGCGGATCAACGGCGGAGAAGGGTTCATCCATCAAGAGCAGTTGCGGATCCAGGATGAATGCGCGCGCAAGGCTGACGCGCTGCGCCTCCCCGCCCGAAAGCTGACCGGCGCGGCGTTTGGCGAGACCGTCCACGCCCATGGCTTTCATCCAGCGCAGGGCACGTTCGTGCGTTTCGCTTTTGTCCACGCCGCGGAATTTCAATCCGAGCGCCACGTTGTCCTCCACGGACATGTCCATCAGCAGGGGATCCTGGAACACGAAGGCGATCCTGCGGCGATATTCAAGTTCGTCCCATTCCGAGACCGGTTTTCCTTCGAAGCGGATCTCACCGCGCGCAGGCGGGA
>CAYNQA010000392.1:0-2611 GCA_964399225.1 uncultured Anaerolineaceae bacterium | reverse complement strand
GGTCCATTTCAAAAGATGTCCCGGGGTTTGTGGAGTGTGAAATCAGAAATTTGGGCGAGCCAGGAAATTCAAATGGCATCCTCTATGAAAACGCCGTCTGGGATCTGCCATGCAACAATTCCTCGTTGACCGTAATAAATTCCCGATTACAGGAGGCATGGCCGGTGATCCACGGGTATATTCATCTAAAGATCTATGATTCGAATTTGGCCGATCCCAGAAATTATGAAGGACCCGCCACCATGGAAATCTACAACTCCACCATTGGCATTATCGCGGCCTACAACGGAGGACTAGTTTATATTGAAAACTCCTCGATCAAAGATGCCATTGAAGTCAAAGATTCGCGATCGATCATATACGGCTTTGGAATTTCAGGGCCATATAGCTTGATTGAATCAGATGGGGGAACCTACATAGACTTGGAGGAGCCTGGGGTGCCGTGGGATTAAGGCGTGCTTCCATGCCCAACGCATATCAAGGCAGGAAGAGGCCGAGCGGGCCGGCTGGATCGATCAGAGATGCAAGAGCTTCGTATGGCACAACGACCGTTTGCGGGCCAGCCGCATAAGGAGCAACTTGGTATTGCCCGAAGGTGATCATCAAACCTTCGGGGGTGATGTTCCAGAGCTGGTAATTCTCCGGCTTGGGGCTGGCACCATCCAGCCAGAAACTATCGGCGAAGGGCTGCTTTTGCAATTCAGCGATGCAATAGGCTGAGATCGCATCAAGGTAGGCGGTATTGGGCAGGAAGAGATCGTTCAAGGTCAGTTCGCGCCCTTGTGCAAGGTCGTAGTTGAAGGTGGTTATGTTTAAGCCCGGATGCGCTGCCGTGTCGGCGTAAAACGCGAAATCGAATTTGAAGCTCCACAGGTCGGCGGTTTGGCCGGCGAGGGTGTATGTCACACTCAGGGAACTGCCGTTGGAAAGCGGCGTAAGAGGCAGGCGTTTGAATTCCTGCCGCCACGCATCGATCTGATCAGTAACGATCCCGTTTATACGCTGATTAAATGCCAGAACACGCAGATCATCACTGCCAGCCAGTTGAGGGATCTGTGCGGTGATCTCATATTTTGGATAACCGCTGCCGGGGTCGCTCTCGCTGAACGGGATGGCGGTCAAGGTCACCTGCTCGCTGATCGACGGGGTGGGAGTATCGAGCGAGACCGTGAGCGCGACCGGGACAGTGGGCAGCGCGGGCATTTCAGCGGGGAGCGTTGCGGGGACAACCGCATTACAAGCGAGCAAAACAAACGCAGACAAGGCAACAGCAAGCGTTCTAATTGTATTGGCAGGAAGGTTCATTGAAAATCCTTCATAGGTTGATTGAAGAAGAACGTAGCTGATGCTGTTTTTGTTTCAATCCGGAACAGAGGTGATCTGCCTGAGGATTGCCAACGTCTCTTCCTTGCCCCCCACCCCATTTTCCCCGGCGGGACCGACGCACGAGGGACAGCCGTCTTCACAGGGACATTCCGCCACAAGCTGCATGGCGCGCATAAGTAATTCATCGTGCAATTCAAACAGTTTCTGGCTGAAGCCGATCCCCGCGGGGACCTCATCATAGAGCACGACAGACGGCGCGCCAAAGACGGAGCCGGGCGCATCCACATGCAGGCCGAGGTCACCGGGATCACACATCAAAAAGAGCGGGGCAAGTTGGCTGAGCACATACCCAAGCCCCGCCAAGCCACTCCTCATGCGGACGTTCTGCTCGGCTTTGCGATGGCAGGAGGAGCACAACGTGACAAGGTTGTCGAGGCGGTGCGCCTGAACAAGATCAATGCCATTTTGGGTTTTGAACTGCCGCAATGGAATCTTGTGATGCACATCGTGCTGGCGACCATTCTCAAGGGTGCTGCAGATTTGACAACGATACCCATCCCTCGCACGGACTCGGTCGCGGATCCGCGGCCAATCGGGGCCGTAGTCGTTTGGGTCGTTGGACCAGTTCCCCGTCTCGCGCAGATGCGTGACGGTGTGCTCGGAAAGCGAGAGCCAGTAGCCGGTCGTTTGCAGATCGGATGGAGGCAGTTCGAGCGGTTCCTCGCCAAGATTTTCGTTGCCAACCCAACTGCGTTTACGGAAACCGGTCACCTGTGTGGTGACCTGGAGTTCGCCCCAACTTTTGGTGTCAGGTGTCAGGTGCGAGGTGCCAGGTGATGTTTCGGAAGTGGAGAGAATTTGAATCGTTGTTTCGCGCAAGGGCTCGGTGTAGTAATCGAGGCCGACGGGAATCAAGGTGGCAGTGTTGCGCGAAAGGTTCAGGTCTTGCACAAAATATTGCTGGCCTTCGTGCAGGTACACGGCGCGCGGATGCACCATCCATACAGCGCTGGCAAGGTCCACTTCGCCGATGATGCGCGGACCCTCATCACCTTCGGCATGCAAGGTCACATTCGCGGGCGAAGCCGAACGCAGGGAAATGTTCGCAGCGGGATAGGCATCGGCCATCCAAAATATTTTTTCGGCAGACGCGTGCGCTTCACTATTCGCCACCAGCACATCGAGATAATCATGGACCGTTGCAGCGGAGAGAGCGCCAAATCCCTCTCCTTGTTTGAACGGCAACTCGAACAATGCACATCGCAAGTGCTCGAGCAAAATGAGC
>CAYNQA010000391.1:0-2612 GCA_964399225.1 uncultured Anaerolineaceae bacterium | reverse complement strand
GAACTCGAACGTGTCGAGTTTCGCCGCGTCCCCGTGGACGAGATCGTCGGCCAACTCAAAACCATTGCCGACGCTGAAAAACTCCAGGCCGACGAGGAAGCCCTCGCACTGATCGCCCGTCAATCTGCAGGCGGGATGCGCGACGCCATCTCCCTGCTCGACCAACTCTCCTCGACGGGGGAGAGGATCACGATTGATCTTGCCCAAACCGTACTCGGAACCGCCACCTCCCAAACCGTCCTCGACCTCGTCGCTTCGATCCTGGACGGGGAAGCGGGCGCTGGCCTCGAGACGATTCACCGCGCCCTCGACGGCGGCGCTGATCCGCGTGCCCTCGCCCGTCAAGTTGTGGACTACTTACGCGGTCTGATGCTCATGCAAATGGGCAACGAGTCGCAGGTGGAAACCACCAAAGACATCAAAAAGAAAATGGCCGAGCACGCCTCCGCCTTCACTCCCGCGGACGTGCTGCGCATGATGCGCATCTTCAACGACGCCGCGGCAGACTCGCGCGGCAGTTGGCAACCGTCCCTCTCGCTCGAGCTTGCCTTTGCTGAAACGCTGGAAGCGCCCGCCGAATCCGCTCCGGTGGCGGTCACGCCGCGTGGGAGTGCGAAACCGCCCGCCAAGTCCGCGCCGGTTGCGCCATCCACCTCTGCAGTGAAATCCGACGCGAACACCCCCATCGTCGCTGCGTCCGAAGTCATTAAAGTCTGGAAGCAATTCCAGTCTTCCTTGAAGAAAGAGAATGCCAGCAATCTGGCGGCTTTGCTCAACTCTGTTGCGTCTATTGATGTGCAGGGCGACACTCTCGTGCTTGGCTTCGCCAGCGACGTGCTCATGTCCAAGATGAAAGAAGACGAGAAAAAACGCACCACCCAACTCGTTGCTGACGCTCTGGGTGTTACGTTGAATATCCGTTGTGAAGTCTCGAACGCCAAAGGCAAAGTCCCGCCGCATGTCCCGCAAGACGGCATGGTCGCAACGGCCATCCATCAAGGCGGCGAGATCGTGGACGTACAGGAATAAGAACGATATTCGATATTCGAACCTCGATGCTCGAATATCGAATTACCAATATCGAACAACGAGGTAATTATGGCCAAAGGTTTCAATCGTCCGGTAGGTGGTGGGGGGATGGGTGGTGGCATGATGGCGCAGATCCAGAAGCTGCAGAAGCAGATGGAAGAAGCGCAGGCGCAGCTCGCTGTTGAGACTGTCACCGCTACGGCGGGTGGTGGCGCAATCAAAGTCACGATGACTGGTGACCAAAAATGCAAAGCCGTTGAGATCAGCCCCGATCTGCTGAAAGATGCGGATGCCGAGATGCTGCAGGATTTGGTTCTGTCCGCGGTCAACATGGCGCTTGATCAATCGCGCGAATTGGCTTCTCAAAAGATGGGTCCGCTCGCGGGTGGGTTGCCATTTTAGAGAACAGAGATTAGAGAGTAAAGAACAGTGACTACTCTCTAATTTTCCGCTCTCTACTCTCTCGCTATGTTACTCCCCGAACCCATCCTCAACCTTATCAATGCCCTCGAGCGGCTGCCAGGCATCGGGCCAAAGTCTGCTTCGCGGCTGGCGTTCTATCTTTTACGCGCCGATGAATCAGTCTCGACCGAGCTGGCCGAGTCGCTGATGGGATTAAAACAGCGTATTGCCTACTGTACCGAATGCTTCAATATCACGGAAGCGGGGAGAGAACTCTGCGATGTCTGTGCCAACCCCAAACGCGATGCCTCAGTCATCTGCGTGCTGGAAGATGCCCTTGATGTGTTGGCCCTCGAACGCACAGGAGCATATCAAGGCCGTTATCATGTTTTGGGAGGGGTGTTGAATCCCATTGAGGGAATTGGTCCCGACGACATCAAAATTCGCCCGCTGATTGAGCGCGTTGCGCGCGGCGGTATTCGCGAAGTGATCCTTGCCACCAATCCCAGCATGGAGGGCGATACAACCGCCATGTATCTGCAACAGCAATTGCGCGCCTCGGGCATTCATGTCACCCGCCTTGCTCGTGGACTTCCCATGGGCGGCGACCTCGAGTACGCTGATCAAAACACCCTCCTGCGTGCGCTGCAGGGACGTCAACAAATGGATTGACAAAACACCCCACTTACTCGGTGGGGCGTTTTTTTGTTACCCTGATCAATACATCATTCAGTTCGGGCAGGGCGGGGGAGTCTTTGAAATCCGCCATGCGACGGTAAATCTCTGCGGCGGCTTCATGAAAGCCAGAGGGAAGACTTGCGGCCGAAAAGGTCGCTGCGATCTCATCCATTTCTCCTGCAAAACGCCACGCCTTGGCTGTTACTCGTCTTATGCGGCGCTCGGTTTGTTCGGTGAAGCCCGCTTCATCCATATCCCACTGCTGGCTTAATTCCATCCGAACGTTATACGTTTCTGCTGCAGCCAGGATCGTGCTCAAAAGAGCCGAAGTCCCCTTTGTGTATGCGGCATAACACATCTTTATAGCGGATGCTTTTCCTACGTCCTCTCCAATCACTTCTGTATTGAGCGAACCGTTTGTAAAGCAATGGGCAATATCTTCAGCGCGCGGGCCGGATAAATACAGCCAGGTCTTTCCGCGCTCCCAGGCCGGTGGTCCGATA
>CAYNQA010000390.1:0-2640 GCA_964399225.1 uncultured Anaerolineaceae bacterium | reverse complement strand
GCGGATGGGGACCAATCGTCACCACGACTCTGGTGGCGCGCGGCAAAGACCCACGCCTCACCATTGGTTCGGTCAACTTCTCGGAATTTTTCATCACTCTCACCGAGTCCATTGTTTTCATTGTCACCCTTAGTTTCGGTGAATACTGGCAAATCATCGTCGGCTTGCTCATTGGGGGCGCGATTGCGGCTCCACTGGCGGCACACATGACCAAACGCCTGCCCGTGAAAGCTCTGATGATCATGGTCGGTTGTATCATCATCGTGTTGAGCATCCGCACGATCTTGTTGGCGGTGATGTAAATTGTAGGGCGGATTGGTAATCCGCCAAACCTGGACGGGATACCATCCCGCCCTACATGTTTACCAAACGCCCGGTATCAGCCGATAGCGCGTACGTTGCGCGTACTCGGCGTAGCCGGGCAATTCCTTTTGCAGGGTCGCATCTTCGAGCGCCGTGCGGACGAACAAGACAACCGTCAACAAGAATGTGGGAATGAACGCCCAAAGCGAATCGAGCAATAGCGGTATCATCACAAACCCCAGCAGTCCCCCCGCGTAGCCGGGATGGCGCACGAAGCGATACGGCCCATCCGTCACCACGTGATGCCCGCGCTCGGTTTGGATGCGCACCGTCCCCGAGAAAAAGCGGTTCACGATCAGCGCCCAGGAGGAAAACGAATAACCAAGGATCATGACTGCCAGCGCAGTTACATTCACCCACAGCGGAAACGCGGGCGACCAACCATACAACCGGTCCACCCCGGCCACGACCGCGCCAAAGATCGATCCGAACGCCAGCAACGGCGCAAGGACCTTGTCCCACGGCTTCGTGTCACTGGCTTCCATGAATCGAGCGCGCTCGCGGATCAGGTCCGGGTGGACGCGGGCGAGCAGCAGGCGGCTAATGACGAACGAGAGAATATTTATGGCCGCGTATGCCCATCCCTGCCACCAACTCCACTCGCCGGAAATGATGAGCGGAAGCAGGGGCACGATCACGACAACGATCACCAATTGAACGATCACCCGTGCCATGCTTGACATATGTTGCGACATGGTTCCCTCCATAGACATTATAATTAGAAGCGAGATGAAAAACACATTCCGACTTCTCCTGTTACTGACTCTCCTGCTGACGGGCTTCGCCTCCGCCTCCGCCCAAAGCGGGCGCTCCCTTGCGCTCGTCCTCAACGCGGACGGGGTGATCATGCCCGCGATGCAGGAATACATCGAGCGCGGCATCCGTGCGGCGGAGGAACAGGATGCCGAAGTCCTGATCATTCAACTCGACACGCCCGGCGGCGATCTGTTGACCACACTCGACATCATGCAGGCCATCCGTGCCAGCAACGTGCCTGTGGTTGTGTTTGTCGGCCCAAATGGAGCGATCGCAGGAAGCGCCGGGGCGTTGATTACCGTGAGCGGACATGCCGCAGCCATGGCGCCTGAAACCGCCATAGGCGCATCCACACCCATCAGCAGTTCCGGCGAAGACCTCACATCCGATGAGCGTGCGAAAGCGGTCAACATTTCCATTGCCGCGATTCGTCCCTACGTGGAGCCGCGCGGCGAAGATGCGGTGAAACTGGCCGAGTCGATGATCGAATCGGCGAATGCAGTTACAGCAAGTCAGGCGCTCGAGGCCAACCTGATCGACTTCATTGCCGATGACACAGACGACCTGCTTGAGAAACTGGATGGCTTCACCGTTCAACTGGAGGATGGGCCGCGCACGCTGAACACTGCAGGCGCGCAAACCGAGTCCGTACCGATGAATTTCATCGAGGAACTCCTGCTCATCCTGACCAACCCCATCATTGTTTTGACATTGCTCGGCGTGGGTGTGCAGGCGCTTCTTATCGAGATCTCCAGCCCGGGCGGATGGGTGGCAGGATTTATCGGCGTGGTATGTCTCGCGCTCGCTGGATATGGGTTGGGCATATTGCCTGTCAACTGGTTTGGCATCATCTTTCTCATCACTGCATTTGTCTTGTTTATTCTCGACGTGAAGGCGCCAACGCACGGCGCGTTGACCGCGGCAGGCATTGCCTCGTTCATTGTCGGGGCATTAGTGCTGTTCAACTCGCCCGGCACGCCCGATTTCGCACGCGTGTCCATTCCGGGCGTGATCCTGCTGGCTGTGTTCCTCGGCGGGACGTTCGCTGTCATCGTTGGCTTTGGCGTGCGGGCGCTGCGGACGCCGATCCGCGCGGGGGTCGAGTCTTTGGCTGGCAAAACAGGATCCGTTCGGGCGTGGAGCGAAGCGAGCGGTCAAGTCCAGTTGGAGTCGGAGCTATGGAGTGCGGAGGCCGTCGAAGGGTCTGCTAAGATCCGTAAGGGCGATACCGTTGAAGTTGTCGAAGTCAAAGGCTTGCGATTGAAAGTCAGGAAGAAATGAGTCGCAGGTCGAAAGTCAAAGGTCAAGAGGATTAATGGCAGTTACACCCACACGAGACCGGGTCAACCCCGAAACCGAAGCGCGGCCCCTGCGCCGCCCCGAATGGATCAAAGTCCGCGCGCCCGCGGGCGAGACGTATGAACGCCTGCAAACGTTGATGCGCTCGAAAGAGTTGCACACCGTCTGCGAAGAGGCGATGTGCCCGAACATGGGCGAATGCTGGGGCAGCGGCACCGCCAC
>CAYNQA010000389.1:0-2646 GCA_964399225.1 uncultured Anaerolineaceae bacterium | reverse complement strand
TGCCCTTCTTCCCCTGCGCCACCATCTGCTTGACGCAGGCTTGCGTGACGAGGAATGTCCCGGTCAGGTTGACGTTCAACGCGGCGTTCCACTGGTCGAGCGGATACTCCTCGAACGCGCCGGGCGCGATTCCTTTCGCGGCGGCATCGGGATCGAACTTCGGGTCCATACCCGCCGAGTTGACGAGGATGTCAATGCGGCCAAACGCCTTCAACGTCTCGGCGATCATTGCGTTCACTGCTTCTGGCTTGGTGATATCGGTGGCGAGGCCAATGGCGCGATACCCGCCCGCAACGAGGCCATCGGCCACTTTTTTCGTGGCATCCGCGTTCAGGTCCACGACAGCCACGGCGGCGCCCGCTTCCGCGAGCGTGCGGCAGAATTCCTTGCCCAGCAGGCCAACTCCGCCCGTGACAATCGCCACGCGGCCGGTCAAGTCGAATTTTTCTTGAATGGTCATAGTTTCATCCTCAACATGCCTCTGTCATTGCGAGGAGGGTGCTTTTCCCGACGAAGCAATCTCCGTGTGGTGGTGGAGATTGCTTCGCTCCACTCGCAATGACAGGCAAAGGTTACGGCGGCGGCGCGTAATAGATCACGTCGCCGCCAGATTTCAAAATGGGATACAAACCTTCGCTTAACAACGCAGCGTCGGCCTGGTCTTCCGCATTGCCATTGAACAAAACCAAAAACGCATAACCCGAGCGGACATCATTTTGAACGATCTGCACGCCGCGCTCGAAGCCGGGTTGCTCGAGACCTGTCACCGGGTCGATGCGGGTCGGCAGCACACGGCATGGATGTCCCGTGTACAGATAGACCGCGCCCGGCTCGTTGGTGTAAATTATTGTACCTGCGGGCATGTCGCGCAAGTAGGCCATGACCTTCGAATCGTACCACTTGAACGACGCGAAGCCGGTCCCGCCTTTGGACAACTCGGTCACGGTTCGGACCTGACCCACAGCGGATACACTAAAGATGATCAGCGCCAACACGGCAACGGTCCCCTGCCCCGCTCGCCCGTAGCGTTTCCACATCCACACACCGGCGTTGACCAGCAACAACAACAGCGGCAAATAGACCGGCGCAAGGATGCGCGCCTTCAGCGGCGTGCTCGCGTCGAAGAGACTGATCGAGAACAGCACCGAGGCGAGATAACCAAAAATATACAAGCCATTCGTGAACCCGATCACTTCGGGCATCGGCGTGGACGGCTTGAAGAATCTCCGCAAACCGTTGACCAAAATCCAGGCCAGCACGGTCAGCAAAATGACAACGATGATTCCAACAAAGATGTTCTGCGACTTGAACAATGCCTGCCGCCATTCCTCCACCGGGACGAGGAACACCGAGAAGGTACGCAGGCCCTCCTCCAACGTCTCCGGCGTGACCGGGTGCCAGACCGTTGTGCGATTGGTGGCGTTGCCCGCAACAATGCGGTTGCGGATGCTCCACGCAATGACCAGCGGCATGAAACTGGCAAGGAAGATCGCTGTGGATATCAGCCGTTTCTTCCAGGTGTCGTTGAGCAGGATGAGAGTCACCACGAAGGTGGCGACAAGGGCGAGTCCAGAGTAGCGGGTGAGGTAGGCGAGAGATGTGAGTAGGCCAGTGACCACGAGCCAACCCTCACCCCTGCCCCCCTCCCGAGGGGAGAGGAAAATATCAAAACACAAAAATGCCAGCAGACCAAAGAACAGAAACAGCGGTTCGCTCATCGCCACGGCATGGACGCGCAGAAGCGAATCGTTGACGATGAACAGCGCGGCAAGCACAATGCCAGCAATGGAGGATTTGGTCATCCTCCAGCCGAGCAAACCAAGCAGGGCTGCGTTGACGCCGAACAGCAATGTGTTGAGCAGGCGCGCCCCGGTCAACGGGTCCGCGCCGGAGAGGCCGATGAATGCTAATGTTCCAGAAAAGGCGGGGGGGAAGTGGGTGACCGGTCCGTTCGTTTCGAGCCAGGCCTCGCGGTAGCCTTGTCCCGCCAGCAGACTGCGCGCTCCGGCGATGTACGCGATGGAGTCATCGGACAGTCCGAGGCCGTCGGGAGTCGCCTTGAAGATAAGGAACGCTCCGAGAATGGCGAGCAGGCCGAGGGCAAGGAAGGAAGCGAGAGTTCGTCGTTGAGAGGTCATGAGAAAAACACAAAGGCACTAGGGCACAAAGTCACCAAGTTTTTTACTTCGTGTCTTCGCGCCTTCGTGCCTTCGTGTTCAAGTTACATTACTGCGGGAGCAGGTAGCCCTGCTTTTCGAGATACGCCACGATCTTGCGGGCGTTGTCTTCGGGAGTGGCGCCGTAGCCCTGGATGGTGATCTCGGGCTCGATCGGCGGCTCGTACGGATCGTCAATGCCGGTGAAGCCCATCGGCTTGCCGTCGGCCATGGCCTGGCGCGCCTTGGCGTAGAGACCCTTCACGTCGCGCTGTTCGCAGACTTCGACGGGCGTGTCCATGAAGACTTCGACGAAATTCTCGCCGACCATCTTGCGCGCTTCGGCGCGGGTGGCGCGGTACGGGCTGATGGCCGCGCAGATGACGGTGCCGCCCGCGCGGGCGATCTCACCGGCCACGAAGCCGATACGAATGATGTTCGTGTCGCGGTCTTCCTTGCTGAAGCCGAGGCCCTTGCTAAGGTGCGTGCG
>CAYNQA010000388.1:0-2656 GCA_964399225.1 uncultured Anaerolineaceae bacterium | reverse complement strand
AATAGTGCGTAGTGCGTAGTGCGTAAGCGCTGATGCGGAAAATATCGCCTGGACATGGGAGGCATTATAATCGTCAAGAACAGTCAATCGAAAATCGTAAATCAAAAATCGGAAATGAAAAATGCATATCCTCGTAACCAATGATGACGGCGTGACCGCGCCGGGACTGCTCGCCCTCGCGCAGGAAATGCGCAAGCTCGGCACTGTGACCATCTTCGCCCCGGACCGTAACTGGTCGGCTTCGGGACACGTGAAGACGATGGAGCGTCCGTTGCGCGTGCGCGAAGTCACGCTGGCTGACGGCACGTCCGCGTTCACCTCGGATGGCGCGCCATCCGATTGTGTTGCCCTTGCCCTGCTGGGGCTGGTCGAAGAAAAAGTGGATGTGGTCGTTTCGGGGATCAATCCGAACGCCAATCTCGGTCACGACGTGACCTACTCCGGCACAGTCACTGCCGCCATGGAAGCTGTGATCGACGGCATCCCGGGCGTGGCAGTTTCGCTCGATTCGCCTGAGAACCACAAAGGCAAACTGGATTACAGCAGCGCCGCTTCTGTGGCGCGACGCGTGGTGGAACAAGTCATCGCGGAGGGTTTACCCCGGGGCGTGGTGGTTAACGTCAATGTGCCGTACATGAAGGAGAGCGAACTGAAGGGCTTCATGGTCACCCGTCAGGGACTGCGGGTGTATCGCGATGAACTCGACCGCCGCTTCGACCCGCGCGGGCGTCCATATTACTGGATCGGCGGCCAGGCCCCCACCGGCGTGGACGAACCCGGCACGGACTTCGGCGCGCTGCAAGCAGGCTATGTCTCGGTCACGCCACTGCAGTTGGATCTGACCCACCAGAAGTTGATGGATGAATTGAAGAAGTGGAAGTTCTAAAGACCGCGGACGATGGACGAGGGACCATCACCCACGGTTCGTTCGGGAGGGAACATGGACGTTGCAAAATTTACGCCAAAACAATTGAACACCCTTCGCAGAGTGTTCCACGCCATGAATCCGTTCATGGTGTTCATGCTGAGG
Organism: uncultured Anaerolineaceae bacterium; assembly: GCA_964399225.1. Classification (GTDB taxonomy): domain Bacteria; phylum Chloroflexota; class Anaerolineae; order Anaerolineales; family Villigracilaceae; genus Denitrolinea. Next base: position 1,626 of record CAYNQA010000388.1, on the reverse strand, counting down.
ATCGGCATCGGGTGGACAATGGAGATCGCGCCTTCCTTCAGCGGGCGGATCATGGTCATCAAGCACTGCGGACGGAAATCAGGGAAGGAATATCTGACGCCGGTCAATTATGCAAAAGTGGACGGCGAGGTGTATTGCACCGCAGGATTTGGAGTCATCTCCGATTGGTACAAAAATCTGCTGGCCCGCCCGGAAACGGAATTGGGGCTGCCCGAGGGCAAGCGCAAGGCGCGCGCCGAAGACGTGACCGACTCTCCGCGGCACACCTTCCTGATGCGGCAGGTCATCATCGGCTCGGGCTTTGCCGGTCCGCTGTTTGGGGTCGATCAGCGCAAAATGGATGATGCCCAACTGGATGCGGCCACAAAAGGCTACCGCCTGATTCATTTTATAATGTCCCCATCATGACCGAGACCGAAGTCAGCGCCTATTGGCAGAAATTCCTGTCCACACTTCCATCCGATTCGCCGTATCGATCGAAAACGTACGTCGCTGAAGGCTGGGGCGACAGTCCCGAAATGGCGGATGAGCTCGGCGCATTGATCGCACAGGGCATCAAAACAGGGACATGCTCCGCGCTGTGGGAATGGGAAGCGGAGGGCAACCCGATTCCGCAGACAGGTTTGATCACGATCGCGCTCGACGGTCGCGGCGAACCGCTCTGCATCGTGGAAACAACAAACGTATCCATCCGCACCTACAATGAAGTGGACGCCGACTTCGCCCGTTCGGAAGGCGAAGGCGACCTGTCGCTGGCATACTGGCGCGAGGCACATCGAAACTTCTTCTCGCGCTCATTGCCGGTCATTGGAAAAGAATTTTCAGAAGACATGCCGTTGGTCTGCGAACGGTTTCGATTGATCTACAAATAACGGATCAGACGGCTCCGACCCGACATCACAAAAGGAAACCTCATGCCCTACCTCGCCTCAGACTCGCGTTACTCATCCATGACCTACAACCGCACCGGCCGCAGTGGACTCAAACTTCCCGCCATCTCACTCGGCTGGTGGTACAACTTCGGCGGCCGCGACGTCCTCGAGAACGGCCGCGCCATCACACGCCGCGCCTTCGACATGGGCGTCACGCACTTCGACCTCGCCAACAACTACGGCCCGCCGCCCGGCTCCGCCGAGGAGACCTTCGGCCTGCTCTACAAACAGGACTTCCATCCCTACCGCGACGAGATGATCATCTCCACCAAGGCGGGCTATGACATGTGGCCGGGTCCCTACGGCGAATGGGGCTCGCGCAAATATCTGCTCGCCAGCCTCGACCAATCTCTCAAGCGCATGGGCCTCGATTACGTGGACATCTTCTACAGCCACCGCCCCGATCCCGAGACGCCGCTCGAAGAGACGATGGGCGCGCTCGACTCTGCCGTCCGCCAGGGCAAGGCGCTCTACGCGGGCATCTCCAATTACGGTCCAGACCTGACGCGCCGCGCCGCTGAGATCCTGCGCGACCTCGGCACACCCTGTCTCATTCACCAGCCTGCCTACAACATGTTCAATCGATGGGTGGAGGACGGCCTGCTCGATGTGCTGACCGAGGAGGGCATCGGCTGTATCGCCTTCTCGCCTCTGGCGCAGGGACAGCTGACCGACCGTTACCTGAGCGGAATCC
>CAYNQA010000387.1:0-2656 GCA_964399225.1 uncultured Anaerolineaceae bacterium | reverse complement strand
CCTCCGTGATCTCTGTGGTGATTTTCTATGTAGACCACCCATTTATCCACTCTCTCGCACAAAGACCTGACCGATCTCGACCGTTATTTCTTCTCCTGCTCCAGTTTTTGTTGTTCCTGTTGCCGCAGTTTTCGTTTTTCTTCCTGCTGTTGGTCGAGTTCGAGTCGTTCCTGTTGCCGCTGCTTTCGCTTTTGTTCCTGCTGTTTCTCCAACTCCTGTTGCTGCGCTTGTTGCGGTTTTTGATTCGCACCCTGCTTCTGCTCAAGCTGTTGCTGTTCCTGCCGCCGCAGTTTTTGTTCCTGCTCCTGTTGTTGGTCCAGTTTTTCCCGTTTCAGTTGCTCCAGCTTTCTTTGCTCTTCCTGTTCCTTGTCCAGCTGTTCTCGTTCTTTTCGCAGGCGTTCTATTTGCTCATCCTGGTTCATTTTTATTTTCCTTCTTGAATAGGTCAGACCTGCGCACGACACAGACCTGGTGATCTTTTCCGTCCTGTTCTCCCCGCATCATCGCCTTGAATCATTATACAGCCACTTTTCAAACACACTCTCCTGATCCCCTTTTCCCTTGGGAGAGATCCCAGCCGCGGCGATATCAAGCGGCGATTCAAACGGATAGATCAGCTCTTAGTTCCCGTCGCGCGGAAGACCAGCCAGTAGAAGCAGGCCGCAAAGAACACGTAGACCGCCGTCACCGCCCACAGGGACAGGTCCGCCGCGTGTGAGATGTCATGGTTGAGCAGCAACAATGCCCCTGCGAAGAAGTGGCTGAAGTTCGCCAGCGAAACCGGGCGCGCGTAGATCCCGCCGATGACACTGTCCCTGGCCGCCCAGTTCATGGACGCGAACGCAATGTAAAGCGCGCCCATCATCTGCACCAGCAGCGACGCGCCCGCCGTGATGGCGATGCCCTGTGTGGCAAGGATCCAATCGGGGAGGAAGAGCGCGGTCATTCCCGCCGCGGCGAGGACGAGACTGGTCGAGGTCATCAGTAATTTTGTGTTCATGGTTTGCTCCAATGGATAGGGGTTGTCTTGAAGAAGTTGCGGGAAGCGCGATTCATACCTCACGCGCATTGACCGCTTTCTCCGCTAGACATGCAGGCACTTCGCAAAGCGTCCCCGAACCGATAAATTGTTGGGCGAAGATGCGAACGGGCCTGCGGATGGCAGGCCCGTTTTGCGTTCCCATGCGATTTTGACAATCTCGAATTAACGTTTTCCAAACCACATTCTGGCGAACAGGTTGTCCTTGCGGATGAACTGATGGTACAACGCCGCGCCGACGTGGAGCAGGATCAGCAGGAAGAGCAGCGAGAACACCATGCCGTGGACGCCGCGCGGCAGGAAAATGTGAAAATCTTCCGGCAGGGATCCCTGCCCGTTGAAGACATTCATCAACCCGGCCTGCATGGCCATGCCCGCTCCGCTCATCAACATGCCAAAGACGCCAACATACAACAGGAAGTGGGTGACCTTGCCGATCAGGTTCAAGGCCGGGTGACCCGCATCCGCCGCGGCCGGACGCTTGAAGATGAAGCGCGTGCTCAGGCGCGCGATCAACACCACGGCAAGGAAGGCGCCCGCCACGGAGTGATACTGCAGGTACGTGACCTTCTCCGGCGCGCTGTTGGGAGTGGAATCGAGAACCGTCATGCCGACGGCAAAGGCGCCGATCACCATGATGGCGACCAGCCAGTGCAATACAACGTGGACCGGATGATAACGGGTGGGCATTGATTCTTGCGACATGGATCATTCTCCTCGGATGGTTGGGATGAAAATAGTTACCCGTATGGGAATTCGCCCGATTATACGCGGAAAGGTTTGTTTCTTTTGTGAAGTGGCTGGATGCGCGAGCGCACATGCAGGAACGGACCAGATACAACCTTGAAAGCCCTGTGCTGCGACTCTTTTTTCCATGCGGGGCCATGCTATACTTTTCATGTCTGGCATGCATTTCTTGCGAATAATGTGTCGCCATACAGCGATTTTGAGGTTGTAAAAACATTGGCGATGTTATTCGACCATCAAAAAATCAAGGAGATGCAAAAATGAAGGGCATCAGCCATAAAATACAACTCGTTTTCATGGTCTTGATTCTGGCATCCTGCAATACGCTTGCGGACAAACCGACTTCGCAAGCGCCGACACCTTCCGTTCCGCCAACACAGATCCCATCCCCTGCCGCTCCAATGACGCCCGTAACGCTTGCCCTGGAAAACGGACTGACCTGGACGGAATGCATTCTGCCCGACGGCGAGTACTCTTCCGCAAATTCTGATCTCGAATTGATCGCCCAATGCCTGAATTTGAGTTTTCCTAGCTTGGGAGATAGCGATAAAAGAATATTCGGGGAAAGGATTGAAGGCACAGGTGGAGGGGACAATTTTCGGTTGGTCATTGGCAGTGACACCTATGAAACAAAGTACACTGTATTAGATGCCACCACTTACGATTATGAGTTGCTGAAAAACGGGACGGTCATCGCCCAAACCAAGGCTTCCTTCTTTGTCTTTCCCCCCAATCGAAACCTGGCAAACATCGGCGGAAAAGCGGTTTGGGAGATCGTTGCCGATCCGCCCGCCATCATCGTGGACGGCGTCAACTTCAACGAAGCATATCAACTGGAAGGATCCTTCTTCCCGTATGAGATCAAGGGCA
>CAYNQA010000386.1:0-2657 GCA_964399225.1 uncultured Anaerolineaceae bacterium | reverse complement strand
CACAAGCTGGAGGAAGCTTTGTACTTCCTCGGCATGATCCAGCCGATTCCCGCGCCGACTTATAAACAGATCGCCGACCAGAATTGGATGGAAGCCTGGAAGCAAAACTACAAGCCCATCCCGATCGGCAAACGGCTGATGATCGTCCCCGCGTGGATGGATTCCCCCGAGCCGAAGCGCATCCCGATCAAGATCGATCCGGGCATGGCGTTTGGGACGGGCACGCACCCGACTACGCAGTTGTGCCTTGAACTCATCGAGAAATTCTTTGACCATGGACCACAAACGACGGACCATGAAACATCCATCGTCCATCGTCCATCGTCTCATGTCATTGATGTCGGCTGTGGCTCCGGCATCCTCTCCATTGCTGCGCTCAAACTCGGCGCGACCTCCGCCCTCGGTGTGGACATTGACATGGAGTCAGTCGTCAACTCGCGCGAGAACGCGGACAAGAACGAAGTGGGGGAGGAGTTCATCATCGGTCAGGGCTCGGTGGCAGAATTGCTGGCTGGTAACTTTGCCTACAAATCCGCGCCGCTGGTGGTGGCGAACATCCTCGCGCCGATCATCATCCGCCTCTTCGATGGCGGGCTGGCCGACCTGATCGAGCCGGGCGGCGAGATCATCTTGAGCGGGATTTTGGCCGAGCAGGCGGAAAAGGTCCGCGAGGCTGCGGCCGCCAAAGGTCTGGTTTTGAACGAGCAGAGGCAGATCAACGATTGGGTGGCGCTCAGCTGCCGGAAGATGTAAAGTCGAGACCCGGATCCCGAAAGGATCCGGGTGTTATTTGGGGGAATTGTCAACAAAAGTCAACATTTTCAACATTTCCTCTGATATACTGCCGCATCATTACAAAAGGAGAAGTCTGATGAAAAAAGGATTGTTCAAACTCGTTCTTGCAATTAGCGTTCTTGCGCTGGCCGCGATGGCCTGCGGTTTGGCCACCCCCGGCGGCTCCGACGGTCCCGTGGATGTTTTTCCTCCCACCGTGGATAGCGGCGGCAGCGGCGGTACTGGCGGTAATGGCGGCGACGCTCCCCAGCCCACCAATGTCCCGCCCAGCAATAACAATGGCCGCCCCCTCATGGAGGATGATTTCCGCGGCCGCGACAGCAACTGGGGCGTTGGCACCGATGCCGACAGCTCGGTTGAGTATGTGGATGACGCACTCAAGTTCGTGGTGAACGCCACCAATTACTTCGTGTGGAGCACCCCCGGTGACGTGGATTATTCCAACATTCACATCGAAGTGACTGTTGCCAATTCCAGCGCCGACTCGAACTCCGCCTTCGGCATCATGTGCAACCAGCAGTTCATGGATGACGAGTTCTACTATGCCTACATCACTCCTTCCGGCGATTACGGCATCGTAAAGTCCATGTTCGTGGATGACGATGTCGATCTCGCAACCGGCTTCTCGGACCTGATCCCGCAGAACGCCGCCTCCTACACCCTTGGAATGGACTGCGGTAATGGCTCCATCTCGCTCTATGTCAACGGCCAGTTGATCGATACCGGCTTTGACACCGACTATCCCTCCGGCGGTATCGCGCTCTTCGCCTGGAGCGACGAGATGCAGAACGGCGTCACCGTTTCCTTCGATGATTTCAGCGTCACGGAATTGAAGTAATCTGCCCGTTACAACGACAGCCACCTGCAAAGGTGGCTGTCAATTTTTAAAGCCGGTATTCGATTATTGTGCTATGATTCAAAACCGATGGACCGCCGCCGACTCATTTCCTATCTGTTGCTCAACGCGTTCATCTCCGCCTGCGTGACGGGGACCATCCTCTTTTGGTACGACCGCAACCTTAAGGCCACCTCGCCATCCGTCGCGCTTCAAGCCGACCTCGAAGCGGGTGCCCCCCTGGCCGGCACAGACTCTGCCCCAGCGTCCTCTGCCAATGTGGAAATCATCAGCGTTATTGGCGCCGATAACCTCGCCGCAGAGACCGTCATCCTGCGCTACACTGGTCAAGGTCAGATCGACCTGAGCAACTGGCAGCTCAAGGATGAAGACGGCAACATCTTTCTCTTTCCATCCATCATCCTCGTTCAAAATGGCGCCGTACAGATCCATAGCACTTCCGGCACAGGCACTCCCATTGACCTATACTGGAGCCTTGCTGTTCCTGTCTGGAAATCGGGCGAAACTGCAAGCCTGTACAATGCGGATGGCAAGTTGATCGTCACGTATCAAGTGCCTTGACTCGTTCGGCGGTTGATGTTTGTTCCAATTCTGCCGCCAACCACCAATTGAAAACAACCAACCATCATGTCCCAAGCCCTTTACCGTAAATACCGCCCGCAAGGATGGGCCGAAGTCGTCGGCCAGCAACACGTGTTGCAGACCCTCCGCCATGCCATCGCCGCGGACCGCGTCGCGCACGCGTATCTTTTCGCGGGTCCACGCGGCACGGGCAAGACCACCCTTGCGCGCCTGCTGGCGAAAGCCGTCAACTGCCAGAACGAGGATAGAGCCAAGCGTCCCTGCAACGAGTGCGACTACTGCCGCGCCGTCAGCGAGAACCGCTTCCTCGACCTGATCGAGATCGACGCTGCCTCCAACACCTCCGTGGACGATGTCCGCGACCTGCGTGACAAGATCAACTTTGCGCCCTCGCAGGGCAAATTCAAAATTTATATCATCGACG
>CAYNQA010000385.1:0-2657 GCA_964399225.1 uncultured Anaerolineaceae bacterium | reverse complement strand
ATGTAACTGTTGGCCATCGTCTCGAATTCGACGAAGAGCGAGTTCAGGTCGCGCCAGGTCAGGATCTCCAGGTTGGGAGCGACTTTCAGCGCGGTCACAACGCCGTCGGTATCAGAATCTTTGTTGAGCAAAACAAAGATCGTGCTGGCGTGATTCTCGGTCTTGGTGATGGCCTGCGCCTTGGCGATCGGCATCAGAATGGTGGCGTTATCGAAGGCGTAGGTGTTGGTGGTGAAAATACCGCGCACCGTGAACACCTGCTCCAGCACATCTCCATTGGAGGTGTTGACCGAAAGGCCGACCTGGTCGCCCACGCCCAGATGGAGTTTTTCTGCGGCGGGTTGGCCGATCAAGATCCCTTCGCGGTCGTCGGCGGTGATGAAGTCGCCGCTGAGCAGACCCTGGCGGTAGGGATCGTTGGCCGCGGAGTCGGGGTCGACGCCAAAGATCTGGACGCCTGCCGACTCATCGCCCGTGGAGAGGAATCCGCTTGCGAACAAACGCGGCGTGGCGGCCTTCACCTGCGGGAGCGTCGCGATCTGACCTGCAAGTTGGTCGGGGTTTTCGACGAGGTCCTCCCACTTCAGGCTGGATTTGTTGGCGTCATAGGTTGTGGAGCGGATCTGGATATGTCCGCTTTGAAGCAGGATCGCCGAGCGGAGGGCATTGCCCATCTCGCCGTTGATCACAGAAGACATTAACATCAGCAACGCAAGACCGATGGCGACCGCCAATGCCGAGAAGAACGTGCGGCGGCGGTTACGGCCAAGGTCGCGAAAAGCCATTTTGAGTAGTTGCATCATGGCTCACCTCATACAAAATGCAGGGCTTCGGCAGGTTCACGCCGACCCGCTTCAGCGGCAGGGATCAGCGCGGCCAGCGCGGAGATGATCGCCACGGTGGAAGCGCGCAGTAACAATTTTTCCACGCCCCAGGTGGGATACACCTTGTCTTTGATCAGCGCCAGATAACTGGCGGCTTGTGTCATCGAGCCGAAGTCCATGCCGACTTTCATCAGGTAGCCGTTGAGCGCCAACCCGAGCACGATGCCCGTCGCGACGCCGACCAGGCCGATCATCGTCCCTTCGAGGATGAAGAGCAGGGAGATCTGACGCGGCTTGAGTCCCATCGCGCCGAGCACGCCGATCTCGCGCGTCCGCTCGTAGACGGCCATCAGCAACAGGTTCAGGATGCCGACGCCCGCGATGGCGATGATGATGATGCTAAAGATATTCATCACGCCGCCTTTGGAACTGATCGCGTTCGCCAGGTCGGGATAATTTGCCTGGAAGGATTCGATCTCATAGCCCGAAAGGCTGGAATTCATGTTCGCGATGACGGCATCTTCCTGTCCCAAATGCTGGAGGAAGATCGCCACTTCGGTGGCCTGACCAGGCAGGTCGTACAAAGCCTGCGCTTCACCGAGCGAGATGTAAACGGTCTGCTTCTCGATATCGGCCATGCCCAGATCGTAAATGCCGATGATGGTCATGGTGCGCTGGCGCATCTGCTTATGCTGGGAACGTCCCACCAGCGTGACGCGGTCGCCAACCGTCACGCCCATCGCGTCCGCGAGACCTTTGCCGATCAGGATGTTGTCGAGATCGTCGCTGGCAAGGTTGCGTCCCTCTTTCACATTCTGGCCGATGATGTTGACGGTCATTTCCTTTTCAGGGTCGATGCCCGAAATGCCCACGGCGAACGCGCCCTCGCGGCTGGTGATGAGGCCGCCCGTGTTGATCCGCAGGGTGGCCGCGAGAGTCGCGGGGTCGGCCTCAGCCGCTTGAACGACGGCGGAAGCGTCCGCGAGTGGCAGGAGGGGGGTGGATGTCGCCTGGGAACGGTATCCCTCGGCATGCACCTGGATGTTCCCACCCAGCACTTTGACGGCGTTCCCGTAGATCGCATCGGTGAAGCCGTTCATCAGGCCGTCATAGAACATCATCATGGACAATGTCATCGACATCGCCAGAACGATGATGACGGTGCGGCGTTTGTGCCGCCAAATATTGCGCCATGCAAGGCGCAGGTAGAGTTGCATTCTTTTCTCCTTATCTCTCTTCTGCGAGAGAGTTACACTTTAATGGACAACCATTCTTTCAATGTTTCGATATCGGCCAGTGGCAGGGAACCCGCGGGCGCGCCGAGGATCCGTTCCATCGAATCAGAATACGCGCCGATGGCCGCGTCCAATTGTTCGAGCGCATCAGGCGGCGGATGTTCGGCCAGCAACAGGTCAGACACCGAATCCTCGAATCCGCGCGACAAGCCCACGAGCATGCTTCCAAACTGGTCGGGGTACTTCGTGGAGAACACGCCCTCCGCGATCCCCTGGCGGATAATCTCCGTCAACACGGGCGCGATGCGTTTCATCGCCGCGGCTTCCTGTTTGTGGCGCATGAGCGCGTTCGTGTCCGAGCGCCAGATCCGCAACAGGTCGAGCATGAACGACTTCTGCGCCACCTTCCAACGTCCGCCCGCGTCGAAATACCGCCGCAACTTTTCGATGGCAGAGAGGCTGGGGTCATCCACGATGGGGCGCAGGATCTGTTCGGCGGCGTCGATCATGCCGTCGATCATTGCGTCCAATAGATCCTGTTTCGAGTCGAAGTAATGGTAGAACGCCCCCTTGGATATTTTCATCGTGTCCAAAATAT
>CAYNQA010000384.1:0-2671 GCA_964399225.1 uncultured Anaerolineaceae bacterium | reverse complement strand
TCCAGCACCGTCTTTGCCATCAAGCTCTCCATCAGCAATCCCGACGGACAATTGAAGATCGGCATGCCTGCGGATGTGGTGTTTAGTGAGTAGAGAATAGAGAGCAGTAATCAGTGATCAGTCTCTGATAGCCGGCGTTTTCAAACGCCATAAGGAAACGATGGCCGTGAAATTCGATTGGTCGAAGATGAAGAACGTTCAGAAAATCCATCGCGTTTTGTACGCGATCGGACTCGGCCCCATCATCGGCAGGATCATTCTCCTTTTGACCACCACGGGACGTAAATCTGGATTGAAACGAGTGACGCCTCTTCAATACGAACGCATCGGCGCTGACTACTACCTCGGCGCGGCGCGCGGACTGAAAGCAGATTGGGTGCGCAACATCCAATCGAATCCGCAAGTGGAGATCCGCGTCGGAGCAAAGCACTTCACTGGTCAAGCCGAGGTCGTCACAGACCCGCTGAAATTTGCGGACTTCATGGAAGTTCGTCTCGAACGTCACCCGCGCATGATCGGTCTGATCATGGAAAAGGCGCACGGACTCCCCCGCCAGCCCAGCCGCGAGCAATTGGAAGGATTGGCAAAGGAAGAAGCCTTCGTCATTGTCCACCCGACGAAATTTAGCGAGAATTAGAAATGAGCGATAACCTGGTTCAGGCAAGCAACCTCAAAAAATCATTCGGCAACAACCATGCTGTCGATGGCGTGTCCTTGAACATCGCCCCTGGCGAGATCTACGGTCTCGTCGGCTCGGACGGTGCGGGGAAGACCACCACCATGCGCCTCCTCGTTGGCGCGCTATTACCCGATGAAGGCGAAGTGGATATCTGCGGTTACAACGTGTTGAAAAACGTGGAACAGGCCCGCTCACAGATCGGCTATCTCTCCCAGCGTTTTTCGATGTATGAGGACCTCTCAGTACTGGAGAACATCCGCTTCTTCGCCGAGGTGCGCGGACTGTCGCAAAAAGAATGGCTGCCGCGCTGTATGGAGATCCTCGACTTCGTTGGTCTCGCCAATTTCAAGGATCGCCGCGCCGGTCAACTTTCGGGCGGCATGAAACAGAAACTCGGACTCGCTTCCGCGCTCGTCACTCGTCCGCGCCTGCTTCTGCTCGATGAACCGACCACGGGTGTCGACCCCGTCACCCGTCAGGATTTCTGGCAACTCGTCATCAAACTCGTATCAGCCCCCCTCCTTCTCCCCCAAAATTCGGAGAATTTGGGAGGAGTGGCGCAAAGCGCCGAGGGGGGCGTCTCCGTCATCATCTCCACCCCCTACATGGACGAAGCCTCGCGCTGTCATCGTGTTGGATTCATGAAAGCAGGCCGCATCATCGCCGAGGACACACCGTCGAATCTGCGTTCCCGCCTCAACGGACGCGTGCTCGAACTGCGCGGCGACCCGATCAACACGTTGCGCCACGTTGCGCATCAAGACAAAGATGTCGAAGATGTAGCCGCCTTCGGAGACAAGCTCCACGTGCGTGTGCGCGAGGGCACTTCGCAAGCCATCCTCGACCGCCTGCCCGAAGAGATTCGCGCCGCGGGCGGAACCATCCGCGAGTTGCGCGCTGTCCCGCCGGTGCTCGAAGATGTATTCATCGCCTTATCGGAGTCGAACCATGACTGAGCCCGTCATCTCCGTTCAAAACCTAACGCGCAAGTTCGGCGACTTCGTTGCCGTGGACCACATCAACTTCGAGGTCGGCGCGGGCGAAGTGGTTGGTTACCTCGGTCCCAACGGCTCGGGCAAAACCACCACCATCCGCATGCTGTTGGGTTTGCTTGCGCCCAGCGACGGCCGAGCCACTGTCCTTGGGTTCGACGCGCACACCCAAAGCGAAGAGGTCCGCTCGCGAGCGGGATACATGTCGCAAAAATTTGCGCTGTATGACGATCTGACCGTGCTGGAGAATTTGACTTTCTACGGCGGCGTCTACGGCATCACTGACAAAGCGCGCATCATGCGGACCCTTGAGCTGGTCGGCCTTCGCGGACACGAGTCTACGCTGACAAAATCCCTCTCCGCTGGTTGGCGTCAGCGACTTGCACTCGGCATCGCGCTTGTGCACGAACCAAAACTGCTCTTCCTCGATGAACCGACCTCGGGCGTTGACCCATCTGCCCGCCGCGCATTCTGGGATCTGATCTACGAACTCGCCGAAAGCGGCGTGACGATCCTTGTCACCACCCACTACATGGATGAAGCCGAATATTGCGAACGCGTCGGCATCATGCGTGACGGTAAATTGCTTGCCATGGACACGCCCACCAACTTGAAGCGCTCCATCATCCAAGGCGATGTGTGGGAAGTATATGCCCAGCCCCTCGAGGCGGGACTCGAACATCTGGCAGAGGTCGCTGGCGTCCAACGCGTGGGGTTGACCGGTGACCATTTGCGGACGATCAGCCTCGGGGTCCAGCCAGAAGCGCTCAATGAAGCGTTGACTCGCGCCGGGGTGAATGTCCAGAAGATCGAGCGCGGCGAAGCGACGTTAGAGGATGTCTTCCTGTCGCTGGCAAAGGATTAAGCGCTCAGTTCTCCGCGCAAGTCCGTTTGCATCAGACGTTTGATCTCCTCCACTGGAAGATTTTGGCTGAAAAGATAGGAAAGTTTGGCAAGCGCGGCTTCGGCGGTCAGGTCGAAGCCGCTGATGACTCCTGCC
>CAYNQA010000383.1:0-2693 GCA_964399225.1 uncultured Anaerolineaceae bacterium | reverse complement strand
AAAGTCGTCTTATCGCATCGTCAATGGCAAATCACATTAGATACATATGTTGTTAGCACTGGAAAAACTCATATTCCCTACACTCGAATTCGAGCCCCGTATATAAATCCCGATGGCTTCAGTTTTAATATCTATCGCGAGAATATTTTTAGTTCGCTTGGAAAATTGTTTGGAATGCAAGATATTGAGGTCGGCGACTCATTTTTCGATGAAGAATTCATTGTTCAAAGTTCCTCGGAAAATGTTGTTACGCGCCTGTTGCAAAACTCAGAAATACGCGCCCTAATCCATAAGCAGCCCGATATACATTTTCAAGTTAAAGATGATGAAGGTTGGTTTGGTCAAACATTTCCTGATGGCGTCGATGAACTGTACTTTCAAACGTATGGAGTTATAAAAGATAAGCAATGTCTCAAGGAACTTTTTGATCTATTTTCCCTGGTCTTAATAGAATTGTGCCGAATAGGGGCCGCATATGAAAAAGAACCTGATGTGAGCTTATGAAAACATCATAGCGCTCACTTGACCGGCGCGATTCTGTGACATTTTTCCCGCATTGGTTTTCATAATTAAATGGCGAAGTAATCCTTGATTCAACGCAGGTAACGTAGAACGCTACTCACTTCGCCAGCACGAGCGGACCGGCCGCAAGGGGATGATTCAAACATTTCACGTGCCAGCACAACACCGGAGAATCACATCCCTATGACCCCCACATCCATTCGTAAACCCCAAGTCTGTATTCTTGGCAGCGCCGAACCTGGTTCCACTGCATACGATCTAGCCGGTGAAGCAGGCGCCCTGTTAGCCACACGCAGAATTACCGTGGTCAGCGGCTGTGGCAGTCCCGCAACACGCTTCGCGGCGGAACGCGCCATCGGCGCGGGCGGGCTGGTGGTCAGCATCATTCCACCCGATGAGATGCCATCTTCTGATTGGCCTGCAACTGTGGTGATCCCGTCTGGGATGGGCGATGCGCGCAACCTGCTCATGGCGCTGGCAGGAGACGCCTGCATTGTGATCGGCGGCCGCGCGGGGACGATCTCGGAGGTATCCCTGGCCTGGCTGCACAAACGTCCGCTGTTACCGTTGGTCGGTCACGGCGGATGGTCGGATCAACTCCCGTCCAATCCCCCAGATGAACGCAAGAATTCTCCGATCCTGCCGTGGAATACCGTCGCGGATCTGGAAGCGCAACTCAAACAGCTTAAATTGATATAGCGGCAGGGTTTCACTTTGCCAGCACGAGCGGAGCATCCGCTGAGCGAGAGTGGCTCATCTTGTGGGCCTTCCAATCATTTCACCACGGAGCGCACTCACCTGCCTGATTTGCCAGACAAATCACGGGCGGTGCCAGGGGAGATCACGGAGAAAACCTTCTGAAAATAGCTCTGTGGCCTCCGTGTTCTCTGTGGTGATTTGCTCTTTAGACCACCCATTTAGCCACTCCCCGCTGAGCGCTTACGCTTAATTCCCCGATGATATAATCCGCCGTGTTGGCCCATGTTGGGGACATATTCCAAGCCGGTCCATCATCACATCAACAAAGCAAACAGGAGGCAGGATGAAAGGGCGTTTGTTTGGTTATCTATTAATTGGGTTTATCGCGCTTGGATTGAGCGGGTGCATCGGGTATGCGCCGGTCCAGGAGATAGACAGGACGATCACGGTCAACGAGGATATGTCCGGCCGGTTGGCGGTTGAAGTTGCGTATTTACAATCTGACTACGAATTAATGCAAAACACGTATGCCGATCCCGCCGCCACGATCAGTTCGCAGATCGCCGACCTGACCGGTTGGTCGTATTACGACGTTGAGTCGTATGAGGATCAGGGGTATCACTGGATCGCCGTTACGAGTGAGTTCGGGAGCGTGGATGAGTTTTACACGCAGATGGTGGGGGCCACATCCGACACGAAGACCGGCGCGGGCGGCACCGGCACCGGGCAGGAATGGGATCCGCTGTATTTGAGCAAAGAATCGAACTTCTTTACCACACGCTACACCTTCACGTGGACCCTGATCGCCCAGGCCGCCACAACCGACGGCGGCGAGATCATCCCCGGACTGCTGATCGTTAAGTTGCCCGGCAAGATCGTGGAGACGAACGGCACGGTTCTCGCCGACGGGGAAACGGTCACCTGGCAGTGGGGCGCGTACGACTACGTGCCGGTTAAACTCGTTACGCAAACTGTGAACACGAAGGCTGTGATCGGCGTTGTCGCGGCGGTCTCGTGCCTGTGTGTGCTCTTTTTCGGTGTACTGGCGCTCGTGGTGTTCTTCATTGTCCAGGGCAATCGGCGCAAGGCGGCCCGACCCGCTTGATGTTAAGGTTGAGGCGGGCGCTCCTCTCAATCTCCGCGGTCCAGGTTTCCGTCGCCCCGAATATTAAAACATCCTGGTCGAGCATGGCTCGACCAGGATGTTTTTTGTGTCCGGCTAAAACAAATCCGGGTGGAAGGGAGCGCGTATTTTACGGCTGGGCGTCGTATACACAGCGGATGCCGACATCTCCAAACGAGGAGCCGGGCAGGCGCGACCAGCGGTTGTCCACGCGCAATTTCCAGTAGACTCCATCGTAGTCTGCGTAGGAACCGCCGCGCATGATGCGCTCGTCTCCGCCTTCGAGCGGCGATGGGTTGGTGACGGCACCGCTGTCGTAGCAGACTCCCTCATCGTAGGAATCCTGGAC
>CAYNQA010000382.1:0-2695 GCA_964399225.1 uncultured Anaerolineaceae bacterium | reverse complement strand
GTCGCCGTTGTACTTCTCCGCGGCGGTGACGATGCCATCGGCGGCGTCTTCCACGAAGAGGAATTCGCGCGTCGGGGAACCGTCGCCCCAGGCGGGCAGTTCCTTGTCGCCGCGTTCCTTGGCTTCGATGGCCTTGCGGATCAGGGCGGGAATGACGTGCGAGGTTTGCAAATTGAAATTATCGCGCGGACCGTAGAGATTCACCGGCAACAGGAAGATGGCATTAAAGCCATACTGCTGACGATACGCCTGCGCCTGCACGAGCATCATCTTCTTGGCGAGGCCGTAAGGGGCGTTGGTCTCTTCGGGGTAGCCGATCCACAGGTCATCTTCCTTGAACGGGACCGGCGTGAACTTGGGGTACGCGCACACCGTACCGATGGCGACGAACTTGCCAACGCCGTTCTTGTAGGCCTGGTGCATGAGTTCCACGCCCATCATCAAGTTGTCGTAGAAAAACTCGGCGGGATGTTCGCGGTTCGCGCCGATGCCGCCAACATTCGCGGCAAGATGGATGACGACCACGTTCTTCGGGTCCACGCCCTTGAGGGTATCCTCATACATGCGGCGGATGTCGTTGTGGTCCACGAGATTGTAGTTCTCGATGCGCGGGATGAAGATGTCGGTCGCGCCGCGCTCTTTCAATTTGGCGGTCACGAACGAGCCGAGGAACCCGGCGCCGCCGGTCACGATCACTTTTTTGTTTTGCCAGAAATTTTCAGCCATTGTCTCAACTCTTTATTTGGATTTTTTCTACCATGCACCAAGCCAGATCCCCACGAGGATTGCAATATCGGTGATCACGGTCAGCGCCATGACGAACATCAGCCACTTACCCGCGCTCAATCGTGCCAGCATTCTCTCATAGAGGTTTGGCCGTACCAGTTTGATCTGCTCACGGTCCGAGAAATTATATTTTTGGTGGAGCGTATCCGGCAGCTGGAAATACTTTTCGATCTTTTCAATATTCAAATCCTGTCCGCTTTTGTGCAGGCGATGTTTCACCAGCGCCAGAAGAAGCACAAAAGTGAACACGGATGCGCCGAACACCACCATCATGCGGACAATCGGAGCAGGGTGTAGCTCGGGGGCGAAGGCCTGCCCCACTAGAAAGCCATTGACCGCCACGGTGACGCTGGGGATCTGCCAGACGTGCCCATCGTAGTAACGCGAATTCTCAAAAATTTCTTTATAGACGATCTTCACGAAGTCCAGTTGCTCTTCGGGGGTGATCGGCGAAGGCGCGGGAGCAGGTGTTTTGCGAGGCGGCATGATGGTCTCCGTTTGGTTACTTTTATCAGAAGATTGGAGTGCAGGCTTTAGCCTGCGGGCTGAAGCCCGCACTCCACAATTTTCAACACATCCGTCGTCTCAAGTCGGCGGATGTGTATGCGATGCCATCGACAGTCTGGAATTGTTCCATCTCAACATCCAACTGTCCACGGATCGCGGATGTAAAACGGGGCAGAGACTCGAACAGCGGCGCGGCATTGTCATCAAGGATCCTGCCGATCCCAGACCACTCGACCACCTGGGCGTTGTGGAAAACTTCGGGATCATCCTGCGGGCGCGGGCGAATCACTCCGATGGGTTTCTGGTTCACCATCGCCTGCCAGATGCTTCCAAATCCGCTGCGCGCCAGGACGGCAGACAGGCTTCCGTTCCCCCACACCCCAGACGGGACGCGTGCGAACGGCACTTGCGCCGGCGAGTCGCTCAAGGTGACGTAATGGGCCGGGTGCGAGGCGGTCAATTGGAGCAGCTTCTCCACGTCCAAGCCGGTACCGCTGGCGATCACCAGCGCGGACCCTTGCGGGAGGGCTGTGTCATCGTGCGGATACGGGCGGGCGAACGGCGGTGTGAAGGTGATGCCGCTATGGTCATAGTCAAGGTACGAAAGTGAGTTCAGGCGCGGGATGAACATGCGCTCGAACGAGGCTTCGATCTGCTTCCAGGTTTGGGCCAGGGCGAGGATGTCCGCGCTTTGGTAGGGCGAGAGTTCGTAGATGGCGGACATCTTGCCGACGAAGGCAAAGAAGGCTGGGCGTGTCGGCGCGTGGACCGGCAGGCCGGTGTTCAAGGCGAGGTCGAAGCGCGGGAAGGTTCTGGTTTCGTTGTTAAGCGAGACCGCGGACAATCCGTCGCGGCACAGGGTTTCGAGGGACTTGCTGATGACGTCCACGTTTTCGCGGACGCTGCGGGAAAAGGAGTCGATGTCTGGGGTGGAGGCCCGGTCGAGGAGCAAAGGCCGGAGAAGGGCACCCAGCTCACCCGAAAGGAAGATGCGGTCTGCGTCGGCGGGGAATTCCTCGCGCAGGATGCTGCGTTGGGCGTCGCCGTAAAAGTCCGGCAGGCAGATGCAGTCCGCGACATTTCGCAACAGACGGACGCCGAGCAGGTAGGGCGCGTTGCCGTGAGCCGGCAGGACGAGCGCGTTCATGCATCGCCTTCGGGCATGCGCAGGATCACCTTGAAACCCTTGACCTCGAGAGTGGGCGCGTTCGCGTCGGTGACCACCTGCAAGCCCTGTTCGAGACAGGTCAGGCGGGCGATGTCGGCCACGTCTCCCCCGCCGAGGATGCGCACGCGGTCGTGTTTGGCGCGGCGGATGGCGGTGACGTGTTCTTTCACTTTGTGGCGGGTCTTGCGGTAGAGGTCGAAGGAACGCTCGACGTAATCCACGGCGAGACGGGCG
>CAYNQA010000381.1:0-2706 GCA_964399225.1 uncultured Anaerolineaceae bacterium | reverse complement strand
TGGCCGCCAATGGCATCGACGTGCTCGAGTCTCTCATCCGCCAGCCGTATGATCTGATCTTCATGGATGTGCAAATGCCCGAGTTGGACGGGATCGAAACCACGCGCATGATCCGCGCCCGCTTCACCCCGGACCGCCAACCCTTCATCGTTGCGATGACCGCCAATGCCATGCAGGGCGACCGTGAAATGTGCCTCGAAGCAGGCATGGACGATTACATCAGCAAGCCGATCCAGATCAGCGAATTGCACCGCGTGCTGGAAGATCTGGGAAAACGACTGCAAAAATAAAATGGAGAATTTGTAATGACACAGAATCAAACCAACTGGGTGGAGCGTGACCGTAAACAACTTCATCCCACCTATCATCCCAAGAGTCACGCCAACCCGCTTGTCATCGAGCGCGGTGAGGGTGTCTGGCTCCACACTGCTGACGGGCAAAAAATTCTCGATGGCATGGCGGGACTGTGGAATGTCAACGTGGGTTATGGCAACACCGAGCTTGCGCAAGTCGCGCACGATCAAATGTTAAAGCTCGCATTCACATCGAACTTTTCGGGCATGACCAACCTCCCGTCGATCCAGCTCGCTGAAAAATTGGCGGGCTTTGCCTACGACGGCCTCAACACCACCATGTTCACCTCGGGCGGCTCTGAGGCCAACGATACTGCCTTCAAAACCGCGCGCTACTATTGGAAGCGCAAAGGCCAGCCCGGCAAATACAAGATTATCGCGCGCAAAGGCTCCTATCACGGCGTGACATTATCAGCCACGTTCGCAACCGGACTGGAAAAATATCACACCATGTTTGGACCCGCCCCGGATGGATTCATCCACATCCCGGCGCCCAATCCCTACCGCTTCGACGGCGACCTCAAAGCGGGTGAGGCCGTCGCGGAGGCCGCCGCCCGTGCACTCGAAGAAGCTATCCTGCGCGAAGGCGCGGACACCGTCGCTGCGTTCATCGCCGAACCGGTCATGGGCGTTGGCGGCGTCATTGTCCCGCCCGCGGATTACTTCCCCCGCGTCCGCGCCATCTGTGACAAGCACGGCGTTCTCTTCATCGCGGATGAGGTCATCACCGGCTTTGGCCGGACTGGAGAATGGTTCGCACTCAAACACTGGAACGTCAAGCCCGATATCCTCTCCTTCGCCAAAGCCATCACCAGCGGATATGCCCAACTCGGCGGCATCCAGATTTCAGATGAGATCCGCGAAACAATGGAATCTGCCGCGGAAAGTGAAGCCTTCATGCATGGCTTCACTTACTCCGGTCACGCCATGGCATGCGCGGTGGGGCTCAAAAATCTCGAAATTATGGAGCGCGAGAATTACCCCCAGCGTGCCCGCGACCTCGGCAAACGTCTGCTTGACGGTCTCAAGTCGCTGACCGAGTTCTCCTTCGTCGGCGATGTGCGCGGATTGGGTCTTGTCTGCGGCGTGGAGAT
Organism: uncultured Anaerolineaceae bacterium; assembly: GCA_964399225.1. Classification (GTDB taxonomy): domain Bacteria; phylum Chloroflexota; class Anaerolineae; order Anaerolineales; family Villigracilaceae; genus Denitrolinea. The sequence continues at coordinate 1,259 of CAYNQA010000381.1, read as the reverse complement.
CGTCTCCGACAAATCCGCGAAGACTCCGGACCCAGCGATGGCGATGCGTGTTTTCAAGGCCGCCCAGGAGCGCGGGTTGCGTTCCCGCCCGCTGGGGAATACATTGGCTTTTTCTCCGCCGTTGATGATCAATGAGGACGAGGTGGATGAGATTATTAAACGTCTTGGCGCAGCAATGGAAAGCGTCATGTAATACAAAAACTGGTTGGGCGTAGAAACCCAACCAGTTTTGTTTATCCTTTGGCGTGCTTTTCGGGATCGGCGAACCATTCTCTGAAGACACCGGCAACATGTTGAGGTCGGAAGTGATTCGTTACAGTGTGAGAGACTTGCATGTGGAGGGGGTGAGCCCATCCTGGGATACTGGAGATTTCCGTACTTGATGGATGAACAATCCATGCCTGGGAGGGATATCAAAGCGTGCAAGTATCTGGGAAAATTCCATTCATAAAACAGACAAACGCATCTGTTTTCTCCTCATGTGGGAGGCCGCAAGGCCTCCCGCCTTTTTTTGATTTATTCCCTCGGCTGTTTACGCAATTTCTCCTTGCTAATAGGGCAATGCCTTTAGCTCATGTCTCCTAGATCGATCCCATTGTGACATTTATCAGTAACTTCGGGCACTGGGCATCTTGAGGAGGTCCAGCTGGGAGCAAAATCCTGTGAGTCGTACTTTCGGAGCAATCCGAAAAGCAACTTCGAGATGCCAAGCCTGCAGATGTAAGGGATTTAAAAAAGCAGTTGAGGACTGGTCGGGGATACTAGAGAGCCCCCACCTTCAGGTAGGGACATTCCATGCCGTGGAGGCATTCTCCATCGTCCGGGTATGTGGGAAAATTTTTTCAAGAATAAACGATCGCAAAGATAAACATTTTGCGTGAACCATGAAAGGAGGCCGCAACTGAAAAAATGCATTAAGTGCGCACCCATTCGAAATAAAAAATAAAAAGGAGTCAAGAAGAAAATGAAAAAAGTTAGATTGTTCTCTGTTTTGAGTCTGCTGATGATCATTGGTATGGTGCTCTCCGCTTGTGGATCTGCCGCCACAGATCAGCCTTCCAATGTCGAGCCGACCCAGCCTGACGCCCAGGCTTCGCCCGAACCCCAAGTTGGTTTCCATTCCAAAGACCCAGGGACTTTCTTCTGGGTGACTTTTGGTGAGCCCGAGACCCTCGATCCCGCCCTGGCCTACGAAACCGCCGGCGGCGAGGTGATCCAGAACGTCTACGAGACCCTCGTCTTCTACGATGGCGAAGCCA
>CAYNQA010000380.1:0-2715 GCA_964399225.1 uncultured Anaerolineaceae bacterium | reverse complement strand
TCTGGGTGCAGATGCCATCGTGTGTCCCGTCCGCGCCGGGTCTCGAAACCCCGGGCGCTTCGATCGGTCCGGACGAGGTGGCGGAGGCCATGACATGGAAGAACATCATCGGCCTCGGCGAGATGATGAACTTCCCCGGCGTGTTCATGGGTGACAAGAAGATGCTCGATGAAATGTCTGTCACGCATGCGGCGGGCAAAACCATCGGCGGGCATTATGCCTCCCCCGACCTCGGACTGCCATTTCATGGTTATGTCGCGGGCGGCGCCGAAGATGACCACGAAGGCACGCGCATGGAGGATGCCATCGCCCGCGTGCGTCAGGGCATGAAGGCCATGCTCCGCTACGGGTCCGCGTGGCACGATGTTGCGGTGCAGGTGAAGGCCATCACCCAAAAGAAATTGGACTCGCGCAGGTTCCTGCTCTGCACCGATGACTCGCACGCGCAGACGCTTACCTCCGAAGGTCACATGGACCGTGTCCTGCGTCACGCCATCGAGCAGGGTTTGAACCCGATGACCGCCATTCAAATGTGTACCATCAATACCGCCGAGCATTTCGGCCTCACCAAAGAGATGGGCATGATCGCGCCCGGCCGTTGGGGCGACGTGTTGATCGTCGGTGACCTGCTCAATTTCAGCCCCGATGTGGTCGTGGCACGCGGACAGGTCATTGCTGAAAAAGGCAAGTGGGTGGTGGACCTGCCCGAAGTGAAATATCCGAAATGGCTGACGAAGTCCGTGCATTTGAAGCGTCCGCTGCGGGCGGAAGATTTCGCTCTGAAAACGCGCGCCCGCCCCGGGTCCAGCGTGAACGCGCACGTGATCGGCGTGATCGAAAATCAGGCGCCCACGCGTCACGTTCAGGAACAGATGAATGTCAGCGAGGATGGCGAAGTCCACGTGGACCTGAAGCGCGACATCATCAAGATCGCTGTAGTGGAACGCCATCGCGGCACGGGGATCGTGCAGGTTGGCCTTGTGCAAGGGTTCGCGTTCAAGGCCAATTGCGCCATCGCTTCCACCGTGGCGCACGACAGTCATCACATGATCGTTGTCGGCACAGATGAAACCGCCATGGCCCAGGCCGCCAATGCGTTGGCCGAAAGCGATGGGGGACAGGTGGTGATCAAGGATGGAAAGACCGTGGGGCAGGTGGAGCTTCCCATTGCAGGCTTGATGTCCAATGAGCGCGCCGAGGTGGTTGCAAAAAAAGCGGAGACCGTGCTGAGCGGATTCCAAACCTGCGGCTGTGAATTGAACAACCCCAACATGCAATTGAGCCTGCTTGGTTTGGTGGTGATTCCCGAACTGCGCATCTCCGATAAAGGTTTGGTGGATGTGACGCAGTTCGATTTTGTATCCGTTTTGGACGATTGAGGCATCATGGCAAATTTTCCTTTTCAACGCTTGCAGGCAGATCTCGCAACACTGATCGCGCACACCCCCGCCGGGCAGAGGCTTCCCTCGGAACCTGATCTGGCCAAAAAATTGAATGTCTCGCGCGCCACGTTGCGCGAGGCCATGCGCATGTTCGAAACGCAGGGCTTGATCCGCCGCCGCCAGGGATCGGGAACCTTCGTGGTCGGCAAGGTGCAAGTCATAGACAGCGGCCTCGAGGTGCTCGAAAGCCTCGAAACGATGGCGCGCCGCATGGGACTGGCGATCTCGGTCAGCGACTTGCATGTCGAACAAGTCTATGCCGATCAAGACCTCGCTTCGGCCTTGAACGTTTCACTGGCCACGCGCCTGACGCGGGTGCGTCGGGTGATCCGCGCCGACAGCCGCCCGGTCGCCTACCTGGTGGACATCCTGCCCGAGGAGTTTTTGCGCGCATCCGATCTGCCCAATACATTCAGCGGTTCGGTGCTGGACTTTTTACTGGGCCGCGGCGACCCGCTCACCACCTCCCGCGCAGCGGTCAGCGCCATCGGAGCGACCGCTGATGTAGCGAAGGCCCTTGAGATCCAGCGCGGCGACGTGCTCCTGCATTTCGCCTCTCAGCTATATCATTCCAATGGCAAGGTGATCGATTACTCCCTGACGTATTTCATCCCCGGCTACTTCAACTTCCACGTTATCCGCCGCGTGGGAAACAGCGGATAATGTGATTGGATATTGCACAATTTGCTCTGGCGTATCGGCTGTTCGTCTCCGTTGCGCCCGGCTTTTGGAAACCAGATCAAACCCAGTGAGGAACCAATGAACAATCATGAAATAGAAAAGAAAGTGGAACAGAGCCGCGAAGACCTGATCCAATTCATGCTCGATATCTGCGAGATCCCCAGCATGGATTCGAAGATCGGTCCCGTGGGCGAGCGCATTCAGGCCGAGATGAAGAAACTCGGCTTCGATGAAGTGCGCTTCGATAAGATGGGCAACACCATCGGGCGCATCGGCAACGGCAAGCGCGTCATCGTCTTCGACTCGCACATTGACACGGTCGGCATCGGGGATCCCACCGAGTGGAAGTGGGACCCGTTCAAAGGCAAGATCGAGGACGGCATTTTGTACGCGCGCGGAGCCTGCGATGAAAAAGGCTCCACGCCTGGCATGGTTTACGGTCTTGCGATCGCCCGCGACCTCGGCCTGCTCGACGGCTGGACCGCCTACTACTTCGGCAACATGGAGGAGTGGTGTGACGGCATCGCCCCGAACACCTTCGTGGAAGTGGACCCGAAGATCAGACCTGATTTCGTCTGCATCGGCGAACCGA
>CAYNQA010000379.1:0-2717 GCA_964399225.1 uncultured Anaerolineaceae bacterium | reverse complement strand
CTTCGCCAACTTCCCGAAAGACCTGCCCATCGTCCTGCACTCCGAATCGCGGACAATGGCCGCGGGCATCCTCTTCGCCGCCATCTATGACCGTCCCGTTCACATCGCGCACATTTCATTAAAAGAAGAAGTCCTGCTCATCAAGGCCGCCAAGGATCGGGGAATCAAAGTGACCTGTGAAGTTTGTCCGCATCATTTGTTCCTATCCAAAGATGACATCCCCGCCATCTCGCACGGACACCCTGGCCGCGGCGAAGTCCGTCCGCGCCTGGCGACCAAGGAAGATGTTGAAGGCCTCTGGCAAAACATGGACGTGATCGACTGCTTTGCCACCGACCACGCTCCGCACACGCTCGCCGAAAAAGATTCCGAGACGCCTCCGCCCGGTTTCCCCGGTGTGGAGACTCTCCTGCCATTATTGCTGACTGCGGTGGACGATGGACGATTGACCATGGACGATATTGTTCAGAAGTCAGTTGTTGCACCGCGGCAGATTTTCAATCTCCCCGAACAACCTGAAACGTGGGTCGAAGTGGACGAGAACGCCTCCTACGAGATTCACGCCGCGGACTTGCACTCCCGCTGTGGCTGGACTCCGTTCGAGGGTTGGAAGGTGAAGGGACGTGTCACCCGCGTCGTCTTGCGCGGACGCGAGGCGTTCAAGGATGGCAAGGTTATCGCTCAACCCGGTTACGGTCAAAACGTGAGGGCGCGGTGACGATCAGTCTGCGCGCGCGTTTTTGGCGCTTCGTGATGCGGGCCGCCTTCAAGAATCAGAACATGAAGGTGGAGCAATACCACGTTCAGTCGGCGCAAGGCGGACGGTGGATGCGGCAGATGTACAAGCGGATGCCCGTCGAGCGCGTCGACATCAACGGCCTGCCTGCCGCGTGGATCCGTCCCGACGGCGCGGACGAGAAGAAGATAATCATCCACCTGCACGGCGGCGGGTATGTGACGGGCTTCGTCGACTCGCATCTGATGATGTGCGTCCCAATGGCGAAGGCCTTGAAGCGCCGGATGTTGATGCCTGAATATCGACTCGCCCCTGCGAATCCGTTTCCCGCCGCGCTGGAAGATTCGTTGAAAGCCTATCGCTGGCTGTTAGCGCAGGGAACAGACGCGCGCGACATCGTCCTCTCGGGCGACTCGGCGGGCGGTGGATTGGCGCTCGCGACCGTTCTCTCCCTGCGTGATGCGGGCGAGCCACTTCCCTCTGCTGTGATCTGCATCTCCCCGTGGGCAGACTTGACCAACCGCGGCGCAAGTCACACCGCGAACGCGCAAGTCGAATCCGTCTTGCGGACAGACGTGCTCAACGAATGGGCGCGCTACTACACCGACGAATCCAACCTGACCAACCCGCTCGTCTCCCCCGTCTACGCGGATTTGCGCGGCCTGCCACCACTATTGATCCAAGTTGGCCGCGACGAAATTCTGCTCGACGACTCGATTACACTTGCCAAACAAGCCAAAGCCGAAGGCGTGGACGTCACCCTCCGCATCTGGTACGACATGTGGCACGCCTGGCCTGTGCTGGGAGATTTGATCCCCGAAAGCGGAATGGCGTTTAATGAAATAAAGGAGTTTGTAATTCATATTGAACAAGGAATAATGTCTATATGAACTATCCAAGAATTTATGCCGACTATAACGGCATACAAATTTCCCCGCGAAATATTTCAAGACGCGCTGTACCCTTGGATACATTTGGCTCGCTAAAGGAATTATCGAATGCTGGGATTCGTCTCCAGAATGAAATGAAATTGGTTATTTATGATTACAGCGATGAAGTAGAAGACCTGGAAAGTAATGTTGTAATTTATTGGGATACGAGAAGAAAAGTTTGGCTTGCCGAAATAATCGATGAAGAAATAATATACATTTCCAAGAGAGATAGGCAAGTCGTAACAGAATTCCTTTGTCTGAAGTGTCGTTCGCAAATTCAGGATTACATCGCAAAACATGGAATGAATAACAGCACAGTTTGTCCTTATTGTGGCGAGAAAATCATCTCAGCAATCGAGCCGCCAGTTTAGTGTATGAAACATTTATCGAACCAGAATCCGCATCATCCGTTACGAGAAGCAAATCTCCAATCTCTAATTCACTGATTACCAATCACCACTCACCATTTTCCAAGGAGTAAACATGCCCACCCAATCCACCTCCCCCTACCTGCCCTTCGGCGAAAACAAACAAGCCGACTGGTACGGCAAGGACATCATTTCCGTCAAGCAATTCTCGCGCAAGGACCTCGAATACGTCTTCGGCGTGGCGCACGAGATGCGCGGCATGGTAGAGCGCGTCGGCACGTTCGACCTGCTAAAGGGAAAGATCCTCGCCAACCTGTTCTACGAACCGTCCACGCGCACCTCGTCGTCGTTCACGGCCGCGATGGAGCGGCTCGGCGGCTCGGTCATCCCGATCAATGAGGTGAAGTACTCGTCCGTGTCGAAGGGCGAGTCGTTGCCCGACACGATCCGCACGCTCGAATGCTACGCGGACGTGATCGTTCTGCGCCACCCCGAAACGGGTTCAGCGGCGATCGCGGCCAAGGCGGCGCGCAAACCCGTCATCAACGCAGGCGACGGGGTCGGCGAACATCCCACGCAGGCGCTGCTCGACACGTTCACCATCATGGAGGAACTCGGCCGTCTCGACAATCTCACCGTCACCATGCTCGGCGACCTGAAATATGGACGCACCGTCCACTC
>CAYNQA010000378.1:0-2752 GCA_964399225.1 uncultured Anaerolineaceae bacterium | reverse complement strand
TTCACCCCCATCCACTTCCACGGTGACCGCATCGAAGTGACCTTCGACGTGCCGCCCGTGCGCGAAAAGGCGCCGCCTTGCCCGAACGGATTTGTCTGGAACGGGCAATCCTTCCGCGTGATCGAATCCCTCTCCGAATGGGTGGACTTTGCCCGCAAAGGCCGCGCCGCAAAAAATATGCAGCCCGAACATGCTGCCGTCGCGGCAAGTCGCGGCTCGCTCAACGTGGGCCGTTACTACTTCCGCGTGCGCGTGGACACGGGACAGGTCTTCGATCTCTATTACGACCGCGCCATGAAGAATGTCGACGACCGCAAGGGGCAATGGTTTTTGTATCGCGAATTATCCTCATAAGGGCAGATGGTCGTCTGCATTTGCTCTTTAAATTCCCAACCGCCAAATCAGCAACTGAATCCCCGTTGTCCCGTAAGTGAACGTGCTACAATCCGCCCGTTCATTACAGGAGGCTTACCCATGCAATTATCTGTCACCAACCTTGGCAAGCAATACCGCCGCGACTTTTGGGGGTTGAAAAACTTTTCCATCGAAATCAAACCTGGCATCCTTGGCCTGCTCGGACCGAACGGCGCGGGCAAGTCCACGTTCATGCGCATGTTGGCCACCATCACAAAGCCAACCGATGGAAAGATCGTGTGGAACGGCGTGGATGTCGCCGCTTCGCCTGATCCGCTTCGCGCCGTGCTCGGTTACCTGCCGCAGGACTTTGGCGTGTACCCCAACCTGACCGCCATCGAATTCCTCGAATACATGGCCGCCATCAAGGGGCTGAGCGCACAGGCCGCAAAGAAACGCATTGACGAACTCCTGCAACTGACGAACCTGACCGAAGCCGCCAGGCGTCCGCTGGGAGGCTACTCGGGCGGCATGAAGCAGCGCGTGGGAATCGCGCAAGCCCTGCTCAACGATCCGCAACTGCTCATCGTGGACGAACCGACCGTCGGGCTCGACCCCGAGGAGCGCGTGCGCTTCCGCAACCTGCTGTCCGATCTGTCGGGAGAACGAATCGTGATCCTGTCCACGCACATCGTCTCGGACGTGGAAGCGACCGCCACGCATATCGTGCTCGTCAACAAAGGTCAACTCCTGCGCGAGGCCGCGCCCGAAGATCTGCTCAAAGAACTCGACGGCAAGGTCTGGGAGTGGACCGTCCACAGCGATGACCTGACCGCGCTCAAACAGAAGCACATCGTCAGCGGCACGATCCGCCGCAGTGGCGGAGTGGATGTCCGCGTGGTGAGCACCGACCAGCCCACGGCGGAGTCGCGAAGCGTGAATCCGAATCTCGAGGACGCGTATCTGTATTTCATCGGAGGCCGTGCATGAGTCAGGCGCGCATCATTTATCACATCGCGCGCGCCGACTTTCTCGAGCGCGTGCGGCGGTACAGTTTCCTCGTCATGCTCATGCTGGTGGTCTTCCTCGGCTACCAGACCGCCATCGGCAACATGAGCCTGCAACTCGGCGAGTATCGCGGCGAATACAACTCGGCCTGGGTCGGCGCGATGATGGCGGTGATCGCCAACTTCTTCCTCGGCTGGTTCGGCTTCTATCTTGTCAAAGGCTCGGTGGCGCGCGACCGCGAAACGGGCGTGGGTCAGATCATGGCCGCCACGCCGATGACGCGTCCGCTCTACATGCTCGGAAAATGGCTCAGCAATTTCGCCGTGTTGATGGCCATGGTGGTCGTGCTGGCGCTGGCGGGACTGGTGATCCAATTCATGCAGGGCGAAAGCGTCTCCGTCAATCTCGCCGCCTATCTTGCGCCGTTCGTTTTTCTCGTCCTGCCGTTGATGGGCTTTGTCGCCGCGATCGTGACGCTCTTCGAAGCCATACCATTTTTGCAGGGCGGCTTCGGCAACATCGTTTTCTTTTTCGCCTTCATAATGTCCCTGCCGCTGGGGATGGAGTTGCTGCCTGCCGATCAAGTGGCCTTTGAACCGATCGGCATTGGCCTGCTCGCGCAAAACATGGGCGACGCCGTGCGCGCCATCCATCCCGACTACGACGGCAGTTTCACCCTTGGCTCCACATTCGTGAGCGTCACGCAAACATTCACATGGAACGGCGTGGATTGGTCTGCCGACCTGATCCTCAAACGTTTTGCATACATCTTTATCGCGCTTGTGTTGACGTTGCTCGCCGCGCTTTTCTTCGACCGCTTCGACACCTCGCGCGCCAAACCCAGGCGGACGAAAACCAGCGCTTCACAACCCGACGCTGTAGCGGCCGCGCCGTCCCCCGCGTTGACCATCCCCCACCTGACTCCCCTCGCCGCCTCCGCCAAACGTTTCAACTTCGTCAACGTACTGAGCGCCGAACTGAAACTGCTCCTCAAGGGACAGCGCTGGTGGTGGTACGCCGTCGCGGGCGGACTGATCGTGGCTGGCCTCGTCACACCCGTCGAAGGGGCGCGCGCCTTCGTGCTTCCCGCTGCGTGGATCTGGCCGACCCTGATCTGGTCACGGCTCGGCAATCGCGAGATGACTAACAACACGCACCAAATGGTTTTCGCGTCCGCATCGCCCGTGTGGAGGCAACTCCCCGCGCAGTGGCTGGCTGGCTTCCTCGTTACAGCACTGACGGGAAGCGGCGTTGCGGTCAAACTCCTCACCGCCGGTGACACGGTCGGACTCATCGCCTGGCTTTCGGGCACACTGTTCATCCCGTCGCTGGCGTTGGCCTTGGGCGTGTGGAGCAACACCAGCAAAGTCTTCGAGATCGTGTACCTGTC
>CAYNQA010000377.1:0-2770 GCA_964399225.1 uncultured Anaerolineaceae bacterium | reverse complement strand
TCAAATCTGAAGGCGCTCTCGCAGCTCGTCCTGCTGCTCGTTGCGCAACGAACAGTGCTCAGTTGCACAGCCAGGCATTGAACTGCGTTGACATGTCTTCCTGAGCGATGAACCCACCTCAAACGCCTCCTGATGCACTCACGGAAACTTCCATCGAAACCACGCTCTGGACCATCGACGACGTGGCCAGATACGCTCGATGCAGTCTGCGGCACGTCACCACGCTTCGCGAGCAGGGCCTGCCTTACCGCAAGCTGGGCCACCTTGTCCGATTCAGCCCAGAGGCAGTGAAGCGGTGGTTTGAGGGGCCGTAGCCTCTTTTCACTTCCCCTCAAACTTCCCAATCTTCACGCCCATCGCCTCAAGCAGCACTCGTCCCATCTGCCGCGTCTTTTCGTCCACCGGCTTCGGCTTTGGAATGGAAATAAGCACCACAGTTATGTTGTCGTGTCCGCCGCGTTCGTTGGCCTTGGCCACCAGGGTTTGCGCGGCAGTTTTCAGGCTGTCGGATTCTTGAATGAACTTCTGGATCTCATCCGCCCAGACCATGTCGGTCAAACCATCGGAGCAGAGCAGGATCACGTCATCGGGTTGCAGGGCTGTTCCCTGATTTTTCGAAGACTGGATGCTGTTTTCGCTATCGTTCAGCTTCAGGCGAAAATCCACCTCGGGCAGTTTTACCGAGCCGAGGTAACGCCGAATCACATGCACGTTGGGATGTCCGCGCACATCTTCAGGCTTGATGAGTTTCTTCTCCACGGCCTCCTGTACCCAGGTGTGGTCGGTGGTAAGTTGTTGGATCTTTTCGTTGCGCAAAAGGTAGATGCGTGAGTCCCCCACGAAGGCAATATAGAGTTTTTCTGCGATCACCCATGCGCAGGCGCATGTGGCGCCCATGCCGTGGTGCTCGTCCTTGGAGGCGGAGTGGTGCGCAATGGCGTTGCTTGCCGAATGGATCGCCTCTTCCAAAATGGCGAGCGGGTCGCGGCCGTTGCTGTTCGAAACCACCTCGCTGATGTGGTTCACCGCCAACTCAGCAGCCACCTCTCCCGAGCGATGCCCGCCGATCCCGTCGCTGAGCACCGCAAAGAGAGACGGTGTGGGATCTTCCTTGCTTAAGACATGCGAAACGACCGCAAAACGGTCTTCGTTATTTTTGCCCGTCATGCCGGGATGGCTGAGGGCGGCAACGTGCACATGGGCGCGCTGGGTGCGGATCATGAATCGAGGGGGATGGAAGTAGGTTCAGGAGTGGGCGGCGGATTCTTCAAAACGAACCGATACATGAGATGGCCCAAGTGTACCCTATCGCCGTGTTTTAGGGGATAGCCCTCGCGGGTGACAGGCTCGTAGTTCACCCATGTGCCAGCCACGGAACCGGGGTCGCTGATGATGTAGCCGGAGGCCGTCTTTTGAATGCGCGCGTGAAGCGGTGCGATGGCCGGCTCATCGAGGATGAACGAGGCCTGGACCGGGTCGGTGCCGAGCGACAACTCGTCCCCGAGCAGGGGGATGGGCGCAGCGGTGACCGGTTCCCCGTCGGGGCCGAGGCGGAGGAGGGAGGCCGGTGCGTCGCTTACCGGGGGCTTCGTCGCCCGCTTCTTGATCTTCGGGTCACTGGGCGGCTCAGTGGACGCGATCGCCACGGGCTGGGTGAGTGGGTCGGCGTAGCGTTGTTTTCGTTCGCGGCGCGCGCGCAGGGATGGCAGGCGCACTCTTCCACTAACCAACACGCCGATCAGGATCAGCCCGGTCAGGCTGACAATGGCTCCCACAAGGGCGTAGCGATAGCGCGCAAGGAGTACAGCCAGGGTGACCGGCTTGCGCACCACCTGCACGGTGACCGGCGTTTCGATGCTCGTGCCGGTCAGGTTGAGGGTGTCGGTGGCTTCCACACGCAGAGTGTGCTGGGCGGTTTCCGTGTAGGCGCTCAGGTCCCATGTGAATTTGTCGAGGGCGCCGCTGGTGTTGGTGGCTGCAGGTGCGCCGTCCACATAGAGGGTGACGCTGGTGATCGGGCGCCGGTGCCCGTCGGGAAAGTCGAAGATGACTTCGATGGGTTGTTCGGTGGGGAGCAGGATCTCTGTGTTGTAGGGATCGTCCGCCGGCGCCTGGCGCGAGATCTGGGCCGGCATGGCGGTGATGATCGGGTTGGGCGGCTGGACGTTGAGGGCGAACGAGCGCGCCATCGATGCAATGCGTGTTTCGCCGAGTGACACTTCTGCGCTCAGGCGATGTTCGCCGCTTGTGTTCAGTGTGGAAGTGTACGTGAGGCGATAGGCACTGCGCAGGGGCGCAAAGTATGGTTCGGGGTCGGGCAGGGATCCGGAGTCGAATAGTACGAACGAGCCTCCGGTTTGGGTGGCGAGGGTTTGGAAGAGAGCTGCGCTGGGGTGTTCGAATAACAACTCGCTATCGGCGTACCAGATGAAGATACGCACATGCCCCTCGATGGCGCGCGCGCCAATATCTGCCAGGGCGGCTTCGAGGTTGGGGTCATCCATGTGCGGGGTGACGAAGAGTACAGCGCGCTTCATGCCGATCTCGGGCGTGGATGTGAGCGCCGTGTCCAGTGCGATGGAGAGCGATTGGATGTTGGCCGTAGTGGAGCGGAATTCGGGCTGGAAGGCGGAGAGCGCTGCACTGAATTCGAATGGACCGCTGTGCGAACTGATCAGCCCTGCGATGGAGACGAGGCTGAGGTTGTCGCCTTTGGCCTCGTCGAGCGCGAGAGCCCAGGTTTCGATCGACCGTTGTATCTTTTGGTAAC
>CAYNQA010000376.1:0-2785 GCA_964399225.1 uncultured Anaerolineaceae bacterium | reverse complement strand
TGATCCGCTCGGGGCGGGCCACGTCTTTGACGAACTTGGCGGGGTTTTGGCCTTTTCTCATTCTTTATCCACAGATGAACGCAGATTTCACAGATTGATTGGTCGAGGTTCAAAAGTCAAAAGTCGCGCGACCTTTGACCTTCGACTTTTGACTTATTTCAAAAATTTCTTGATTCGCTTCTTCCATCGCTTCGGGCGGGCAACATTCTCGATCGTCGACTCCGGCAGGAAGAAGAAGATTTTTCGCAGGAACAATTCCAATTTGCGCTGGAACCGCAACGCGGACATCTTTGGGCGGGCAAGTGTACCACCGACAAGTTGGTGGGTTGAGTCCAAAATGGTGTAGCGGATGTTGGCCTGTCCGCCCGCGAGGCGGATGTTCTCGTTCGTGTCAGGGTGGTCGTAGTGCGACTTCCCGCCGGGCAGGTGGCTGTAATCGTGGTTCTGGTGGACGAGCATCACCGACGGCGTGCAGTCAATCACGGGCCAGCCTGCCTTGCGCGCCTTGTAGATCATCCAGTTGTCCCAGCCCGCGCGGCCGATGATGAAGTCGGGGATGTCGGTGTAGCAGGCTTTGGGGAAGAGGAAAAAATCGCTTCCGGCCGGACGGTGGAGGTTGTTTTGACCACGGACGATGGACGATAGACGATGCGGCCAGCCCTCGCTGAAATCCAGCGGGGACGCGATATCGAAATCCCAGCGTTGACTCAGCAGGACGAATTTTTCTCGCAACGTCGCCGCCTGTTTCGCCGCCTCGACAAAATCGGGCATGAGCAGGATATCCGCGTTGATGATGCAGAACAGGTCGCCGTGACCATGTTCGCGCGCCAACTGGAACATGGACGAGATCAGAGGCGTGCCGTTCGGGTTGCGCTTCACGCTCGGGACGTGGGTCACGCCCAACTCACGTGCCGCCTCCGCCAGGCCACTCTCCTCCCCCAGCAGAATGACTTCCACATCCGGGAGCAGAGTCCACGAACGGATCGCGTTGCGTTGAATCATCGCGATGTGGGGATTCGTGAAGGGTTTGGGGGCGGAGAATAGTGTAATGAGAGGCATGGGGGACTGTGACCGCAGACCATGGACGATGGACGATGAACTATCGTCTATTGTCTATCGTCCATGGTCTATTTCAACGCTCGTTTATCGATATCTTTCAACGTCTTATGCTGCACACCGGCGTTGATCTTCATCAACTCCGGCTCATCGTGGACGAGGTCGAGGACTTCCTTCCATCTAAAGTCATCGCGGCCATCGAAGCGACCATAAACCTGCCGCATGAATTCGAGGTCTTCGGGCGTATCCACCGTCCAGCGATAGTCGCCGAAGTCGGTGGTGTGATGGAGCAGGGCAACTTTAAATCCGCGTGGGGAAAGGCCAGTTTGTAGTTGGCGGTTGACAGTTGTCAGTTGAACGCCTTCGTAGAAATAAGGCATGGCATGTTCGCGATGCTGGGGTTCTTTTGCCTCTTTCCATGCCTTTGCCAACGCCTTGAAGGTGCAGGCTTCCACGTCGAGGCCGATGGGATAGGTGCGCGTCCACGGCGGAGGCAGGCGATTGCAGACGAAGTCGTATTCATCTTCGAGCAGGGCGTTGACCACGTTGTCGATCAGGTCAGGGTCAATGACGGGACAGTCCGCGGTGATGCGCACGACCACATCCGCTTTGGCCTGCCTGGCGGCTTGATAGTAGCGGTCAAGCACATCGTAGAGCGAACCACGCGTGAAGGGGATTCCGCTCAGGTCGCAGTACTCCGCTACGGGGTCGTCCGAGGCGTCGGTCGTCGTCGCGAAGATCGTCTCGGAGAGAGTCCGCGCGCGGGAGGTGCGCACGAAGACGCGCGTCAACATGGGCTGCCCGGCAATGTCCGCGAGGATCTTGCCGGGCAGCCGGGAGGAACTCATCCGCCCCTGGATGATGGCAACAACGCGGGTCACGAGTGGCTCAGAGGGTCGGTGTCGGAAATTTTCGAAGCGGGGATGGGCGTGGACGGCTTCGCTTCAGGAGATGAAGCAGAGGGCTTGACCGCCTCGGGCTTGGACGTTTCCACGGGTTTGCCCTTGTGTCCTTCCAACTCTTTTTCAAGCGCGCCAATGCGTTTGCGCTGATTGGAGGCGCGGAAGGAATGTTTGATGAGCGATGGCGCGGCAAAGAGCCAGCCGATCAGGATGCCGATCAGGAGAGTCGCGATGATGACCAGCGAAAGCGGCGCTTCTTCCACTTTCCAGGTGAAGAGGGAAACAGTAACGAATGCCGCATTTTGCCATGCAAAGATGACCGCGATCACCGCAATTAGCAAGGCAAGGATCAGATAAACAATGGCCATGGTTCCTCTGGTGTTGGAGTGCAGGCTTTGCGAAACCTTTAGGGTCAGCCTGCGATTTGCGGCCGAAAGGCCGTGCTCCGTATCTATTTTACATTGTCTCCGCTTCGGATGGGATCGCCAACGGTTTGACGAATCCCTTCGCGCGGAATTTTTCCACGTAGTCGCGCACCATCCAGTAATCGAGGCCGACCTGCTCGGCGATGTCGAAGATGGTGTGCTGACCTTCGAAGCGCATCATGATCTTTTCGATGGCGCGGTTGAGCGCCCAGTTGTCGCGCCAGTCCACCCACAGGCCGTTGCCGCTCAGGAAGACCGGTCCGCGGAAGGTGCGCTTGGGGATATAGTTGGTGGCGTAGATGCGGATGATCTGCTCGGCGGTTTCCGCCGCGCCGACCAGCATGTCTTCGTGCATGATGTCGAGGTTGTCGTCGGTGGTGTGATACTCGTCGTAGGGCCAGC
>CAYNQA010000375.1:0-2799 GCA_964399225.1 uncultured Anaerolineaceae bacterium | reverse complement strand
CTGTGTCATGTTGACGATCTCGTTAAAGTAACCGTCAATCCCTTTGGCCTCCTGCGGGAAGTGACTCTTCAACCGCTCGACCAGTTTCTCCTTGCCCTTGGGAAAATCAACCTGCTTGTCGCCGACGACGATGTGATCGTAGCCATCGGGATTCAACTCCACGAACGTCAGATCCTGCGAGACGCCCAGCCCATCGTAGATGCGACGCAACCCGCCGCCCTCGTCCAGCGAGCCGATGTAATGGACGCCTGGGCTGAAGCGATAGCCGTTCAGCGTGAACGAATGCGTCCAGCCTCCTGGCCTGTCGTGCTGTTCGAGCACGAGAACCTTCTTCCCCGCCTGCGCCAACGCCACCGCGGCGGTCAATCCGCCCGCGCCGGAGCCGATCACGATCACATCATAGTCAGACATGCCACACTCCTTTTAGCAACAAACGGTATCGAAATCAAACCCGCAAATCCTGCTCATCGCGCAGAATTGAATCAGCCAGAGTCAGGTTGGTGTGTATCTAATCCATCTGCAGAAAAAAATATCGCCGGTACGGTCTAACGGATCGCCGGAAACTCACTTGGTCTTCAGCAGACGGTTCTATTAGTGTTTTCCAACCGCCAACGCCGCGCCGACAATACCCGCCTCGTTCAAAAACTGGGCTGGGACGATCGGTGTTTGGATCTTGAGCAGGGGCAGGAATTTTTCTGATTGCTTGCTGATTCCGCCGCCCACGATAAAGAGATCCGGCCAGAAGAGTTTTTCCATTTGAAGCAGGTACTCGTTCAGCCGCTTGGAGTATTTTTTCCACGAGAGCTCTTCACGCTGGCGGACTGCATCCGACGCGCGATGTTCGGCATCCTTGCCGTTCATGTCGAGATGGCCGAACTCGGTGTTCGGTAAAAGATTGCCGCGATAGAAGATGGCCGAGCCGATGCCCGTGCCCAGTGTGATCATGATAACCGTCCCTTCCTGACCGCGGCCTGCTCCAAACTTCATCTCAGCCAGCCCGGCTGCATCGGCATCATTGATCAGGGTGCATTCCCGGCCGGTGATTTTGGTGAAGAGCTGATCGGCATCGAGGTCCACCCATTTTTCCGAGACGTTGGCCGCCATGAGCGTCATGCCGTTCTTGATCGGCGCCGGGAAGCCGATGCCGATGGGGCCGGTCCATGCGAAGGCTTGCGCGATCTCTGCCACAACCTTTGCCACTGGTTTTGGCTCGGCCTTTTTGGGAGTCTTGATGCGCACCCGTTCTGCAATGAGCTCGCCCGTTTTCACGTTGACCGGGGCGCCCTTGATGCCTGATCCGCCCACATCGATACCAAGAACATTCATGTGTCACCTCAAGAGAATGGATCTATTTTTCTGTTACGACGAAGGAGACGCGGTAATCGCGCTCCTTGATGGATGCGCCAAATCCTTGTGGATAGGGAAGCACAGCCGCCAGGCGGATCTCGAATCCGCCCACCTCGATACGGTCCTGGATGCCCTCGAACTGTCCGCCCGGGGCGCGCCCGTCTTTGCCAGTGAAGGTTTGCAGGATGATTTCGGCCGGCGAGAAGGAATCCGCTTCAACCGAGATCTGAACCGTGACCGGTCCGCTCATTGCACATTCCACACCGCTGGGGCAGCGATCATCGCCGGTCACGCCGACGAGTCGCAATGTCAACCCCGTGGCGGAGATGTTGGCGCTTTGGCCTGGGGCGAGGATGAATTCAGCGTTCAATTCTGCCTGGATCGAATCTGGCGTGGATTGGCACGCGGCCAGGAAGAGACCAAGCATGAGGAGAAGGTGTTTTGGTTTTAGCATACGGTTCATTCACAACGGGGATACGGGTGACTCACCAGCGGCGGACCTGACGGGACGGGTCTGGTTTGCGGCGCATGAGCAGAAAAGTTCGCGCTGCAAGGGCCAGTAACGCGGGCGCGAGTACACAACGCAGGGCGCTGTTGACCAGACTCAGTTCGAACATCGTCATCGTTTTCCACGAAATATCGCCGCTCTCGTCGGTTTGCACGACGGTCATTTCGGGGTTGCCCCCCTCGGGACATTCGGCAAACACATGCAATGAATTATCCGATATGCGGAACATTTCGCGCATGGTTTGGGCACAGGCTTCATCGAAAGGCGGAACGTCGGCGCTGAAATCCCCGTCGAGGCAGGATATTTTTGTCTCAGCCTGACAGCATCGCGTAATCGAGGGGTTTCCTGCGATGCTTGTTTCGAGATATGCTACTGCTTCTGCGCAGGTGACAGGATCGGCGGCGCCTGGTTCGCGGTAACTGATCACGTTTGGTGTATCTGCTTCGAGGTAGGCAAGACGCGTGTATCCGATGGGAAGGTCACCGAAGCGGGCCCACGGGGTTAGGTTGTAGGCAAGGGGGAAGATGTCTACTGCGTAGATCAGGGCAATGACCAGCAGACACAGGATAATAAAAATCACATTCCTGTTCTTCAGCAAGGATATATCCATTGTTCGCTCCTTTCCGAGCACAAAGAAATATAGCTACGGCGTGCGAATGGGGAAGAACCGGTCCTTCAGGTCGTTGATCGGTTTTTCAACCAGATAATAACTCAGGCTGGCAACGATCGTAACGGTGCATAGGGTGATGACGAATACGCCTGCATCCGTCAGGAAGGTCTGTTGGGGGGGGATCCAATCTGGAATGATCCTCAACACGAAATATGTGATGGGATAATGGTACACATAGAGCCCATAAGAGATCTTTCCAAGATAGCGGAACAGGAAAGAATCGAGAATGCGCGTAAACAGGCTGGTGCGCGCCACGTTATAAATGATGAGTGCG
>CAYNQA010000374.1:0-2819 GCA_964399225.1 uncultured Anaerolineaceae bacterium | reverse complement strand
CCAGACCGTGACACACGCGGCGGGACATTGTTGCTCGTCCAAGACTTGACCCGCGTGCGCCGACTCGAAACCGTGCGCCGCGACTTCATCAGTAATCTCTCCCACGAACTGCGGACTCCGCTCGCCTCGCTCAAAGCCCTGACCGAAACCCTGCAAGACGGCGCCTTGACCGACCCCGAGGCCGCACCGCGCTTTCTCGGCCGCATTGCCACCGAAGTGGACGCGTTGACCCAGATGGCGCAGGAACTGCTCGACCTCTCGAAGATCGAATCGGGACAGGTGGAGTTGGTGTTGCGCAAGGTCGAGCCGCTGGCGGTGTTGAGATCCGCCGCAGACCGCATGCACTTGCAAGCCGAACGCGCGGGGGTACATTTGACGCTGGAAGCGTCGCAATGTCCGAGCGTGCAGGCAGACGCCTCGCGGTTGGAGCAGGTGCTGGTGAACCTGATCCACAACGCGGTCAAGTTCACGAAGCGCGGCGGGACGGTGACATTGTCCGCGACGCAGGAGAACGATGCTGTCATCTTTGCCGTGCGCGACACGGGCGCAGGCATTCCCGCCGACGACCTGCCGCGCATCTTTGAACGTTTTTACCGCGTGGAAAAATCCCGCACGGGTAGCGGCACGGGGTTGGGTTTATCCATTTCAAAGCATATCGTCGAAGCGCACGGCGGGAAGATCTGGGCGGAGAGTCGCGAGGGGGAGGGCAGTACGTTTTCTTTTTCGATTCCAAAAGATACGTAGACACGTACACACGTAGACAAATACACACGTCATTGCAGGACCTGTGAACTTGTGTACCTGTATACCTGTGTACTTCCCCAAATGTTTACAAGACGTTAACCCATCCTTCCATTGCCATTAAAAGCGGGTTGATAAGATGTCACCATGAAAACATTCATGGAGAAAATTCAAATGACCAAATCAACCCGTTCGTTGATCTTTGCGCTTCTGGCCTTGACCCTCGTCCTGGCTGCGTGCGCCCCCGCCCAAACTCCCGCCCCCGCGACGGAGGCCGCCCCGACTGAGTCCCCCGCCACGGACGTGCCCGCTGTCCCGACGGAGGACGCGACGGCAGCGTTCCTGCCCGAGGCTGTTTCAGGTGACGTCATCACTGCGGGTTCGTCCACCGTCTTCCCGCTCTCCGAGCGCATGGCCGAACTCTTCCAACAGGAAGGCTACACTGGCAACATCACCGTGGATAGCATCGGCACGGGCGCTGGGTTCGAGCGTTTCTGCAAGACGGGTGAGACCGACATTGCCAATGCCTCGCGCCCGATCAAAGACAGTGAGAAGGAAGCCTGCGCCGCGATTGGCCGCACCCCGATCGAGTTCCGCGTGGGAACCGACGCGCTGGCCGTGGTGGTGAGCGCTTCCAATGAATTCGTCACGAACCTGACCAAGGAACAACTCGGCAAGATCTACATCGGCGAGTACACCACCTGGGATCAGATTGACCCGTCCTTCCCCGCCGAAGCGATCCTGGTCTACTCCCCCGGCGCGGACAGCGGCACGTTCGATTACTTCGTGGAAGCGGTCGTCGCTCCGCTCACCCCGAACGCGGACGGCAAGGCTGACACCAAGCTCGGCGAAGAGGCTCTGCTCGGACTCGCAGGCGCGCAGTTCAGCGAAGATGACAATGTGCTCGTGCAGGGCGTGGAAGGCAGCCCGTACGCCATCGGCTACTTCGGTTATGCCTACTTCATTGAGAACGAAGGCGCGTTGAAGGCTCTCAATATCGAAGGTGTCGCGCCGAATCAGGAAGACGTGGACAACGGCTCGTATCCGCTCGCCCGCCCGCTGTTCATCTACTCCGACGCGAAGATCATGACGGAGAAGCCGCAGGTGGCCGCGTTCCTCTATTTCTATCTGACCAACGTCAACGACAACATCATCGACATCGGCTACTTCCCTGCTCCAGCGGACGCTCTCGAAGCCGCATTGGCCGCGTGGATGGAAGCGCTCGGTCTGTAAAGAAATTCTGACGATAGACCATGGACGATGAACCATCGTCCATGGTCTATCGTTCATGGTCAACATGAATCGAACCCTCGACCTCCGCAAGAAACCGCGCCTCGGTGAAAGCGCCATTCAAGCCCTGCTGTTCCTTGCAGGGATTTTGTCCATCTTCACCACGCTCGCCATCGTCTACGAACTCGGCAAGGAAGCCTGGCTGTTCTTCGGCGCGCCCGACGTGACCCTCGCCAAATTCTTCGGCGGCACGAAATGGTCGCCGGGGATCGGACAATTCGGGATCTGGCCGCTCGTGACGTCGACTCTCGTCACCAGCGCCATCGCCATGCTGGTCTCGCTTCCTCTCGGACTTTCAGCGGCGCTGTACCTCTCGGAGTATGCCTCCCCCCGGGCGCGCGCGTCGCTCAAACCCATCCTCGAGATTTTGGCTGGCATACCCACCGTGGTCTACGGTTACTTTGCCCTGCTCTTCATGACGCCGCTCTTGCAAAGAATCTTCGGTGACCAGGTGCAGGTCTACAACATGGCATCGGCGGGCATCGTGATGGGTATTATGATCCTGCCGCTCATTTCCTCCATGAGCGAAGACGCGCTCAGCGCAGTGCCGCGTTCCCTGCGCGAGGGCGCATACGCCATGGGCGCGACCAAGTTCGAGACCAGCCTGCAAGTCGTCCTGCCCGCGGCGCTCTCGGGCATCGGCGCAGCCTTCATCATCGGCATCTCGCGCGCTGTCGGCGAGACGATGATCGTCGCGGTCGCAGCAGGCGCGGGACCCAACTTCACCTTTAATCCCTTCCAAGCCGCCGAAACCATGACCGGTCACATCGCCCGCATCAGCGGCGGTG
>CAYNQA010000373.1:0-2835 GCA_964399225.1 uncultured Anaerolineaceae bacterium | reverse complement strand
TCGCATTGCTTCCAAATACGATTGCAAAATGACCACCGCCGCCAGCGAGTCGTGGTGACCGGCTCTGCGTTTGCGTGACGCGCCGCTTTGGATTCGCGCCATGCGCGCATCCTGCGTGCTAAGGGATTCGTCCCACATTTCCACGGGGAGGGACGTTTGCCCGCGCAACGCCTCCGCGAAGCGCGCCGCGGACCGTCCCGCCGCATTCGGGTTGCCCTCCTCATCGAACGATTGCCCGACGATGATTTTCTCCGCACCCTGCTCGGCGGCTAGACTGGCCACCTGTGCCGCATCCACGGCGCGCGCCACGTGGTTGATGACCGTGAGCGGCGAGGCGATCGTGCCCGTCAAGTCTGAGACGGCCAGACCGATGCGCTTTTCACCGTGGTCAACGCAGAGAATTTTTGGCATGGTTGAATTCCTCGCAAAATAAATTTTGCGTTACTGAACCACCACTTCGATCTGAAACGGCACGAAAGGAAGGATGGGCCACCACGAAGGCCTGAGAGTTGCGCTCGGGCTTGCGAACGGAAATGCCTCGTTCAATCGTGTCTCAGCCAGTTCCAGTGTTTGTCCCTGCACCAGCGACAAGGCCTTGCGCACATCGATCGTGCGTGCCAGGTCCCAGTTCATGCGCAGGCTGAACGAGGTGCGGCCATCCTCCGCGGTGCGCGGCGTGCCGCTGGTTTCGAAGCTCAGCGAGTTGGCCAGCGGCGAGAAGCCCTCCTCCGTGGCGGCGGACATGGTAAGTTCGGCAAGTTCCAGCAGGTCTTCGCCCGAGGCATATTGCGCCGAAAATTTTACGTGCAGGGTCAACTTCAACGTCCCGCCCGTTTCGCCCGCAGAGGGGGAGTAGGTCTCTTCGAGGGTGGCGATCTCTTTCACTGTGGATGGGAACACAACGCTCTTCGCAGGCAGTTCGTCCAGGATCTCTTTTTGCACTTGCACGCGCAATGTTTCCAATAAAATCTTTCGCAAACGTTCGCGGTCTTCTGCGCTCGGCGCCGTGACCTCGCGCTCCGTCCCGCCGGTGGTCGGCGCGATGTTGGTGACGGAAATTTGCAGACCCAGTATCCCCTCCACCGCTTGAATGGAATCCTCATCGAGATTCCCGCTTGCGCCCGCGTTCAAGCCCTCGATGGGAACGTCCACGGTTTCGCCGACTCCCGCCGGGACTTGCGCCGCCTGCGAAGTGACGAATCGGATCGCGGGCGTGGACAGGGTCTGGACGATGGTGCCCGCTGGAATGTCCACGGTGGAGGCGGTCAGGTTGCTGAAGCGCGCCACGCCCTTCGCCTCCCTCTCAGGGACAGCGGCTTTGCCCGTCGCCGGGATGCTCTGACTGCCGGAGATCTCGCGCGTCGCTTCGTAGGCGGGGATGCTGCCCGTAATGAACACGGACGTCAGCGATGGGTCGGCTGTCACAGGGATGCTGGCGCTATCGGCTTTGGTTTCGGGGGAGAAGGTGATGGTGGCGCGCGGGATGAAGATGGCGGCAATGGCCAGCACGGCCAGCACGCCCAACGCAAAAAATGTGATGCGTGTCAGCAGGTGTGTTTTCCACTTTGCTTCCGGCGGATGGACCTCGGCTTGCATGCGCCGCAGATCGAGGCGTCCGCGTTCGCGGAAGGTTGGCAACGGTGTGGCCGGCCAGTGGTCGCGTTGTGCCACGCTCGGCGACTTGAAGACCGGCATGCCCAGCGCATCCGCTTCGCGACGTACGCTCCGGTCGCGAGTGACGAGTCCCAGAGTCGCGCCGAGGGAATGTGCCTGACGTTGCAGGATCTTCAAGTCTATAGGGCGCAGACCAATCTTCCCGCCGACCGGCCAGATGAGCAGGATGCGCGGGGTCTTGGCCCACGCCATCCGGTCGCGGACGGAGACCAGGTCATCGTGCGGCTCGAGGACGATCAGGTGAGTCTTCATGCGGGTCTATTTTATCGCACACTTGCATTTCGTCATTGCGAGGGCGCTCTTGCTTTTTGCCCGAAGCAATCTCCTCGTCGATTTGGGGATTGCTTCGTCGGGGAGAGCGCCCTCCTCGCAATGACAAGGATTATATTGCCCCAACTTCCCGCAACCGCGACACTTCACTCTCTCCCAATCCCAACTCGGACAAAACCTCATCCGTATGCTCACCTAGCAACGGCGGGTGACGTTGGATCTGCGCGGGCGTGGACGAGAATTTTGCAGCGGGACCGACCAGCTTGATCTCGCCCGCGCTTGGATGCGGGACGGTCTGCACCATCTCGCGCGCCACGGTTTGCGGATGGGACAGCGCTTGCGGGACGGTGTTGATCGCCCCATGCGGAATTTTCGCGCGTTCGAGAATCTCCAACCATTCAGCACGTGTATGTTTGATGAACACATCTTTGAGTATGGGAATCAACTCATTTCGATTTTCCACTCGCGCAGGATTTGTTGCAAAACGGGAATCAGATGCCAACTCAATACAACCTGCGGCTTCGCAGAATCGTTTGAACTGTGCGTCGTTGCCGACCGCGAGCGCGACCCAGCCATCGGAGGTTTGGAAGGTCTGATAGGGGACAATGTTCGCGTGCGCGTTGCCGTAGCGATTCGGTTCCTTTTCGCTGACCAGATAATTCTGTCCCACGTTCGCCAGCCACGCGAGTTGACTGTCGAACAGCGACACGTCAATGTGCTGACCTTCGCCTGTCTGTTCGCGGTGATGCAACGCGGCGAGGATTGCGTTGCAGGCGAACATACCCGCCATGATGTCCGCGATGGCCACGCCGACCTTCATCGGCTGACCGTTTGGCTCGCCGGTGATGGACATCAGTCCGCCCTCGGCCTGGACGATGAAGTCGTAGCCGG
>CAYNQA010000372.1:0-2841 GCA_964399225.1 uncultured Anaerolineaceae bacterium | reverse complement strand
CTTCCTCGCGCCGGCCATGCCCGAAGTGAAACAAAAACCGCCTACAACAAATATTGTCATGTTTATTTTAACTGTGCTGAGCGTTATGCTTGTTGGCGCGCAGCCATCGGGCCCAATCCCAGACGATTTTTGGGGCCAAATGTGGTCGCTTGCAAAAAGCATACTCTCTGGATGGCCGTTTGCCCTAAGTCTAATGAGCATTTTGCTGGCACATGAATTCGGGCATTATCTGATGAGCCGTTACCATAAAACTCCCGCAACTCTGCCCTATTTCATTCCCCTGCCGCTTCCCCCATTGGGCACATTAGGCGCATTCATTCAAATGCAATCCATTCCAAAGAATAAGCGCATCCTGTTTGATGTTGGCATTGCTGGTCCCTTGGCTGGAATGATTGTGGCGATTCCCGTCCTGTTTTTAGGTTTGTCAATGTCGTCGCTGGATATTATCCAGAACGTTCCGAGTAGTTTGGAAGGGAACTCGATTCTGTATTTGCTCGCGAAGTACTTGGTATTTCATCAAGTTTTGCCTGCACCTATAGATTTTCATGGAATGCACCCCATCTTATATTGGCTTCGATATTTCTTCACCGGATCACCTGTTCCCATCGGCGGCACCGATGTGTTTATCTCAAGTGTTGCTTTGGCGGGTTGGGCGGGAATCATGGTCACATCGTTGAATCTCATTCCTGCAGGTACCCTCGATGGCGGACACATCACTTATTCGTTGTTCGGAGAGAAGGCCCGTAAAATCTATCCATATGTGGTTGGCGCTGTGGCTATTATGAGCTTGGTCTCGCTGTCGTGGTTGGTCTGGGTTTTCTTGTTGCTCTGGCTGGGACGTGTCCACGCTGAGCCGCTCGACCAGATCACCGAGCTGGATTCCCGCCGACGCGCGCTGGGGTGGTTTGCGATCCTGTTGTTCATCCTTGTTTTCACGCCGGTGCCAATGGTGCTGCTCGGCTAAACTCCCCGCATGGGCAAATGACACAAATGAAGCGTTTCTTTTTTATCCTCACCGCAACCCTGCTTTTGCTCGCGGCGTGCACGCCTGTCACCTCCACGCCAACTTTGGCCGTCGATGGCACCGAGCCTGCGCCGACTGAGTCGCAGGCAACGGCCTCACCCGCTCCGCTCGCGGTTGGAACGCTGGGCGTGGATGCAGAGTCCCTGCGCGGGGCCACGGTCACGATCTGGCATCCGTGGTTCGGGACAGAGGCGTCCGTGCTCGAGTTGCAGGCGGCCGAGTTCAATTCGTCGAACGAGTGGGGCATCACCATCATCACGGTGGGGCTCGATAATTATTCCGAGTTGTACAACACGGTCAGTTCGTCACTGGCCGCGCCCGATAAACCCGACCTCGTGATCGGCCTGCCCGAACACGCCATCGCATGGGACGCGCAGAACGGTGTGGCCGATTGGAACCCGTACGTGACCGACCCGCAATGGGGTTGGAGCGCAGACGAGGTCGCCGATTTCGAGTCTGTGTTTTGGACGCAGGATGAGCTGAACGGAAAACGGCTCGGCCTGCCCGCGCAGCGCACTGCCCGCTTCGTTTTCTACAACGTCACCTGGGCGCGCGAACTGGGATTCGACTCTCCGCCCGCGACTCCCGACGACTTCCGCGAGCAGGCCTGTGCCGCGAATCAATTCATGCGCAAGAACGCCGACGCTTCGGACGACGGGCGCGGCGGCTGGCTCGTGGACGCCGACCCCATGACCGCGCTTTCGTGGATGCTCGCCTTTGGCGGCGGCGCGAGCGAGGCCGAAGGCTACCGCTTTTTGCGCCCCGATAACATCGATGCGTTCACGTTCGCCAAGAAATTATATGAAGATGTCTGCGCCTGGCAGGGAGATGTGGACCCGCGCGAGGAATTTGCGTCGCGCCGTGCCCTGTTCGTGACCGGCTCGCTCGAGGAGATCTCCGCGCAGATCCGTGCCTTTTCCAACGCCGGCAGCACGGACCAGTGGTCTGCCCTTGCGTTCCCGGGTGAGCAAAGCGATGCCTTTGCCGTGTATGGCTCATCCTACATCATGCTGCCCTCTTCGGATGCAGAACAATTGGCCGCATGGCTGTTCGTGAAGCACCTGCTCTCCTCCGAGAATCAGGCGCGCTGGGTGGAAGCGACCGGTATGTTCCCCCTGCGCAAATCCACCTTGACCTTGCTCGCGCCCTACGCCGCGACCCATCCGCAATGGCTCGACGCAGTGAAACTCCTGCCGCAGGCCAGCCAAACACCCAAGCGCGCCGACTGGCGGATCATCCGCGTGGCGATCGGGGACGGGTTCAACAATATGTTCCGCGTCAACCTCCCGAGCGGACAAGTGGCCACCATCCTGGCGCATTTGGATACGCTCGTGCGCGACCTTTCGCAGTAGTTTTATTGCTATCGTGATCCGACACGCGTACTCGCGTGGACAACGAAAAAATGAGGAGAGACTCCCATGCCTGAATCAAATTATCGAGCCCGTCAGGTTGGAAGCAAGACGCATGAAGTGGTGGAATATCATCGCGATGACTCCCGGCCCGGCAAGCCGCTGCACATCATGGTGCCGGGTGGGTTGATCGCCCTGGCCGTTCTGGCCTTGATCATTTTTATCGCCTATCAAACCTGGTTCGAACTGGAAATGGAACAGGGCACCGGCCTGACCCTGATCGGAATCCTCTCGCCGTTTTACGTCGGCGGGGTGTACCTATTCAGTTACGGCTACGAACTGTACAACGTCCCGCGCGCCTTGCGGTTGACGGCCATCATCGTGTTCGTCACGTTGGCGGCGGTGGTAATTATTGCCGTGTTGTTCTTCCTGTTGGGTGAGTCGAAGGGCGGGTCGAGCAAATCTTCG
>CAYNQA010000371.1:0-2848 GCA_964399225.1 uncultured Anaerolineaceae bacterium | reverse complement strand
CCGCCGCCGTTCTTGCCGCTCGCGCCGGAGCCTTTCCAGCCGCCGAACGGTTGGAAGCCCGGCCACGCGCCGGTCGTTGCACCCTGCGGACGGTTGGCGTAGGTCACGCCGGCTTCGATGTTGTCGAAGAACCAGGCGGTTTCTTTTGCTGAACCGTAGAAGCCCGCGGTGAGACCGTAGTTCACGCTGTTGGCGATCTTCATGGCCTCGTCGAGACTGTCCACTTTGCCGATGGTGGTGATGGGCAGGAACATTTCATACTGCCACAGGCGATGGCTGAAAGGCAGGTCGGTGACGAAGGTCGGCTCGCAGTAGAAGCCCTTGTCGAACATGCCGCCGGTTTTCACGTGGCCGCCGTTCAGGAACTTGCCGCCCGCCTGGTCGATCTCTTCGTTGAAATTCTTGAAGTCATTGTAGGAGGATTGGTTGATGACCGGGCCGGTCGTGGTCGTGCGTTCGGTCGGGTCGCCGAGGACGAGGGCGTCGGTCTTCGCTTTCAGTTTGGCGATCAACTCATCGTAGACGGGGGCCTCCACGAGCACGCGCGAGGCGGCGGAGCATTTCTGTCCCTGCAGGCCGAACGCCGAGCGGACGATGCCGGTCGCGGCGTCTTCGAGATTTGCATTGCGCGAAACGATGGCGGGATTCTTTCCGCCGAGCTCGAGCACCACCGGGCGCACATAGTTGCGGTTGGCGAAATCACGGAACAACTTCATACCCACGTCGAAGGAGCCGGTGAAGGTCGCGCCGTCGAATTCGGGGCTGTCCACGAGGGCCTGGCCGAGGGTGGAGCCGGGGCCGGTCACAAAGTTGACCACGCCCGCCGGGAAGCCCGCATCGCGCAGGCATTCGGCGTACAGGCGCACGATCCACGCGGTGTCAGTGGCGGGTTTGATCACGACAGTGTTGCCAGCCACGAGGGCTGCGCCGGTCGGGCCGCCGGTCAATGCGAACGGGAAGTTGAACGGGCTGATGACCAGCCAAACGCCATAGGGCTTGAGCACGGAAATGTTCGTGGCATCGTAGCCCACCAGCGGGTCTTTGCCCATCGGTTTGACGAAGCCGTTGTTCTCTTCCATCATCTTGGCGGAGTAGTACATCAGGTCGGCGGTTTCCTGCACGTCGCCTAGCGACTCCATGCGGTTCTTGCCCACTTCGAGCGCCATGGCCGCGCCGAGTTCGAACAAGCGCTTCTCGATATTTGCGGCGGCCTTGCGAACCAACTTCACGCGCGTCTGCCAGGGGGTGCGTCCCCACGAAGCGGCGGCCTTGCGGGCGGCGGCGATCGCCATATTGGCGTGCGTGGCGTTGCCCTTTTGCATCACGGCCAGCACCCAATCGGTATTCACGGGCGAGCGGTCCTGAAACTTTTCATCGGCAAACACTTCCTTGCCGTCAATGATCATGCCATATTCCTTGCCGAGGTTCTGCTTCAACGCGGCGACAGCCTTATCGAATTTTGTGTGCATTTCCTCGGGGGGATTGAACATGGTTGCGTAAGTCAATTTGAAAGCCATAGCGACTCCTTTTAAAAATTTGGATGGGACGAAACCGAGTATAGTCTAGGATTTCACAACCGTCAAAGTGACGAAATTCCTGACTTTATTTCGACCGAATTGGGGGTAATTTGACTTTGACTCAGATCGTCTGTGAACACACGAAAGGAGACTCGATGAAACGTACCACCCGCCTCTTTTTTACCTCGATCCTGCTTGCTGTTTTCCTTCTCTCTGCCTGTACTCCGGCCGCTCCCTCGCCAACCCCCGAGCCGGCTCTTGTCTTGCCGACCCTAGCCCAGCCCGAAGAATCCGCCCTCCCCACGGCCACCCAGCCGGAGGCCGCACCCGAAGCGACACTCGCCCCAACCGAGGCGCCCGTCCAGTTCGTCCCCACCTCGCGCGGACCCGACCTGCACGCCACCGATCCCACGACGGTCAGCCTGGCCTCAGGCGGCTTGCACCTGGTGGAATTCTTCCGCTTCACCTGAGGCACCTGCCGCTCCATGGCGTCCATGGTTCATGGACTTGAAGTGACCTACTATGGAAAAGTGCAGTTCACCTATCTCGATGCCGACGATCCGCGCACGCAGGGTTTCCAACGCACACTCGGCTTCCGCTATCAACCAGAGTTTTATCTGCTGGATGCAAACGGGAATATCCTGAAGAAGTTCATTGGCTTCGTTTCACAAGCCGAATTCGAGGCAGCGTTCGCAGAATATCTGCCCTAACCTGACACCGATCCAGATTTACACCGCGACCTTTTGGCCGCGGTGTTGTTTTATATATGGAATATCTTTCTTGACAGCCCTCCAACCCGCGCTGATAATAGGACTTAATGAGCGAATTTCCCCTCATCGTTGAAAATCTATCCTTCCGCTACCGTGACCGTCAAGGGGCGGCCATTCATAATATTTCGTTCGCGGCTAACGCGGGCGAAATTCTTTTAATTGCGGGTGCAAGCGGATGCGGTAAAACCACACTGATCCGCGCCATCAACGGTTTGATCCCGCGCAGCTACAAAGGGGAGATGAGCGGACGCATTCTCGTCCATGGCGAAGAGACGACAAAAATGAAACTGTCCACGATCTCGCAAAAGATCGGGACGGTGTTGCAGGACCCCGAGCGTCAGATTCTCGGCACGAAGGTGCTGAACGAAGTGGCGTTTGGGCTGGAGAATCTCGGGCTCTCGCGCGAAGAGATCTATCAGCGCGTGGACGAAGCACTGGCGCATTTGAAGATCACTCATCTGCGAGACCGTGACACGTTCCTGCTTTCGGGCGGTGAAAAACAGAAGGTGGCGCTGGCGGGCGTGCTGGCCATGCGGCCTTCGATCCTGCTGCTCGATGAAC
>CAYNQA010000370.1:0-2848 GCA_964399225.1 uncultured Anaerolineaceae bacterium | reverse complement strand
GGAAAATCCAAAGGCGTTTATGACTGGCTGGAGCGCAGCCTTCAGGCTGCGGCTGGTTGCGGGCTGGTTGCGGCTGGTTGCGGGCTGACCCTAAAGGGTGCTTCGCAAAGCCCGCACTCCAAAAAAACTACCCGTTCTTCTTCTGGAATTCCTTCATGAAGTTGACCAGCGCCTGTGCGCCTTCCACGGTCATGGCGTTGTAGAGCGAGGCGCGCATGCCGCCGACGGAGCGATGACCTTTGAGGCCGATCAAGTCATTTTTCTTGGCTTCCTTGGCAAAGGTCTCTTCGAGTTCTTCGCTGGGCAGGCGGAAGGGAATGTTCATCAGCGAACGCGCTTCGGGTTTGGCATGTCCGCGATAGAAGCCGCCGCTTTCGTCAATGGCTTGATAGACGAGACCCGCTTTGGTGCGATTGGTCTTTTCGATCGCGGCCAGACCACCTTGCTTCTTGGCCCATTGGAAGACGAGGCCGACCATGTAAATGGCGAAACACGGAGGCGTGTTGTGCAACGATCCGCTCGACGCCATGACCTTGTAATCCAGCATCACGGGCAGATTGGCAGGCGTGCGTTCGATCATGTCGTCGCGGGCGATGACGATGGTCACGCCGGAGGGGCCGGCGTTTTTCTGCGCGCCGCCGTAGATCAGTGCGTATTTCGAAATGTCGAGCGGATGGCTGATGAAATCCGATGAGGCATCGCACACGAGCGGGACACCCGTGGGCGGGGTCGGCTCGACAAAATATTCCACGCCGTGGATGGTTTCGTTGGAGGTGTAATGCAGGTACGCGGCTTTCGGGTCGAGGTCGAGTTTTTCGGGGAAACCTTTGAAGCCGTCCGCTTCGGTGTTGGCGGCCACGTGAGTCGCGCCAACTTTCTGCGCCTCTTTGACGGCGGTTTTGCTCCAGGTGCCGGTCACGATGTAATCGGCAGATTGTCCCGCCGCGCGCAGGTTCATGGGGATCATCGTGAATTGCAGATGCGCGCCGCCCTGCAGGAACATCACCTTGTAATTGGCGGGGATGGCGAGCAGTTCGCGCAGGTCCGCTTCGGCGGTCTGGATGACCGACTCGAATTCCTTCGAGCGGTGGCTGATCTCCATCACCGACATGCCTGTGCCTTTGAAATCCAGCATTTCGGCTTGTGCCTGTTCCAGCACCTCAAGCGGTAAGACGGCTGGTCCGGGATTGAAATTGAAAACGCGTTTTGTCATTCGGAACTCCTTATGAAATTGTATAGCCAGATTTTCTGGCCCTTTGCTTCGAGTTTCAGGGGATTATAGTCGCTTGTCAGACAAATTATCAAGAACAATAGGCACATTTTCGGCCTGATGTCTGTCGTTGACAAAGGATTTTGCCGTTGTTAGAATGGCACGCGTGGCTCGCACACTGACTCAAACAGGGACCTCCCATTGGCTTGGGCTGGCCCTTGTTTTTAATTAACCTCACAGGAGACCCTCAATGAAGATTCTGATCTGCGACAAAACCGAAAAGGAATATATCGAACAAATGCGCGCGGCCGGATTGACCGTAGATGTCCGCGACGACATCTCCCCGGAAGAACTTCCCAACGTGCTTCCCGCCTATGACGGCATGGTCGTCCGCTCCCGGACCAAAGTGCGGCAGCCGTTGATCGACGTTTGCCCCAACCTCAAGGTCATCGTGCGCGGCGGCGTGGGATTGGACACCATTGACCACGAGTACGCCAAGTCCAAGGGCATTGCGGTGATGAACACCCCGCTCGCTTCCTCCGCCTCCGTGGCGGAGTTGACCGTCGCTTACATGTTCGCCCTCGCGCGTTCCATCTACAAGGCGAGCGCTTCGATGAAGTCCGAAAAATGGGACAAAAAATCCTTCGAAGGTGACGAGATCGGCGGCAAGACCCTCGGTCTGATCGGCGTGGGCAACATCGGCAAGGAAGTTGCCAAGCGCGCCTCCGCACTCGGTATGACCGTCGTTGCGTACGATCCGTATGTGAAGGAAATCCCCGGCATCCAACTGGTCTCGCTTGATGACTTGCTGGCGAAGGCCGATTACATCAGTTTGCACCTGCCGAAGACCAAAGAGTCCGCGGACATGATCGGTGCAGAGCAGTTCGCGAAGATGAAGACCGGCGTACGCATCGTCAACTGCGCGCGCGGCGGCATCATCAACGAAGATGCGCTCTACAACGCCCTGACCAGCGGCAAAGTTGCGGGCGCGGCTCTCGATGTCTTCGCCGAGGAACCGCCGACAAATTGGAAACTGGTCAAGTTGGACAACGTGATCGCGTCCCCGCACATCGGCGCTGCGACAAAAGAAGCCCAAGGCCGCATCGGCGCGGAAGTCGCTGCCAAGTTGATCGAATTCGCCAAGAGCGGAAAATAAATTTGCCGTTGTAGGGGCGGGAGCACCCGCCCTACATCATTTGAGGAACCCCATGAAAATCATTAGCGATATTGGCATCCAGATCCCGCAAGTCCATCTCCCCAAACCCGGCACCGACCTCAAGAAATGGGCGGTCATCGCCTGTGACCAGTACACCTCCGAACCAGAGTATTGGCACGAGGTGGAGCGGCTCGTCGGTGACGCGCCATCCACGTTGAACCTGACTTTCCCCGAAGTGCACCTCGAGCATCCGGGCGGCGACGAGCGCATTCAGAACATTCAAGCCGCGATGAAGAAATATATCGAGGCTGGCGTCTTCCAGCAGCGCGACGGCTTGATCTACGTGGAGCGCACTGTGGCTGGCAAGACTCGCAAGGGCATCATCCTCGCCTTGGACCTCGAGCGCTACGATTACACCAAAGGTTCTTCCAGCCTGATCCGCGCCACCGAAGGGACGATCGTGGATCGTCTGCCACCGCGCA
>CAYNQA010000369.1:0-2896 GCA_964399225.1 uncultured Anaerolineaceae bacterium | reverse complement strand
ACAGGCGCAGGAACGTCCACCGCCGCCACCGCCGCGATAGGAACTGCCGCTCACCTTTGGCGCGGGGTTGGTGACTCCGGTGATCTTCTCGGTAAAGGTGTTGACGTTGCCGATCACCTTTTGCGAGAAGGTTTGCACGCCACCCACGACCGAGGCGGCAAAGTCGGCGCCGGGCAGGGCACGATTGCCAGACCCGCTGACGGTGGGAGTCGAAACGACCTGCTTCCCACTGCTGCTGATCGGACGATAGGCCGGGTCGTAGCGACCCCACCACGTCGGCACATAGACCGGTCCGCGGAAGGTACGGCGGGTGCGGTCATCGTAATCCTTGTCGAGCATGGTCCATTCGAGGTGTTCATCGAACTTGGCGCTTTGCACTTCGGGCGTGTTGGCATCCTCCACCTGCTTCCACGCGCGCTCCATGATGGACTTGTAATAATCAATCGTTTCCTTGCGGCTGAAACCTTTCATCTTGTCCGAGACCGCGCGGACGAGGCTGACGGTCATCTCTTGCAGCAGCTTGCGCTGATCGGCAACCTTCGCCTCGGTGAAGGCTTTCAGAAAATCTTTTTCGTATTGGTGCAGTTCTGCGGGCGCCTCGGAGGCGAATTTTAGTTTGAGCGGTTCGCGCGTGACCACCTCAGCGGCGTTCTTTTTCAACACACCGAAGAGGATCATCGTCATCACTTTGTCGAGCGACTGTTCCATGAGGATGGCCGCTTCCACGGCGGTCAGGCCGCGTTTGATGCCATGTCCCTGAATGGAGACTTTCGGCGGCAGATATTGCATTTTCCGGCGCCTGCCCGCGAAGGCGGTGAGCATGGGAATTCCGAAGAACATGAATCCAAAGAAGCCCAGGCAGACGAACGTGAAGATGGTGTCGGCGGAAAATGTCGGCGCTTCGAACGGCGGCGGGGTGTAAATGGCCTCAGCAGGGACGTAGGTCTTCGGGAAGGATGCGCCGAACTGATAGTAGCTCGAGATGTTGCCGACCGGGTTGTACCATGTGTAGGTGATGCGGCCCTCGTCATCGAAACCGGCCTGCGGCTCGGAGGGGAAACCGGAAGGAGCACTGTGCCAGCGCGGTTCTTCAGGAAGGACACCGGGCGGTAAGTGATAGATCACCGTGTAATCGGTGGCGCCGGTCACATATTGCGAGCCAAAGAACGTGGGCGCAAAGACAGCACTGGCGTAGGTCTCGTCATCGTCATCGTTGTAGAGCACGTTGCTGATGTTCGGGACGTAAACGTGGACTGTGCCCTTCTGCCCGGGCTGGATGCTCTGCCCGCGTAAAACGATCGCGAAGCCCGACCCGTCTCCAGCGTAGTCCGAAGCGGATACCTCGACCGGGGAGCCGTTCAAGTCCGCGACGATCTGCGAGGTGCTGAAGTTGTAGTTGGGCATGCCCACATCCACAAAGTCGATCACGTGCGCGCCGGGCTGGTTCACGAAGACCCAGGTATAGTCAAGGCTCATCGTCCCGTCGCTGTTCCACAACACGTGGACGCGTGTGCTCTCCACCGCGAAATAGTAATTCCCCTGCGCGGAGGCGGGGAAGAAAAGTGTCAATGAAACGAACAGGGCGAGTAAAAAGGCTGATATTTTTTTCATGGCATCCTCATGAATGTGTCAAAAGTGTCGAGGTGTCATTGTGCCGCGACACTCAGGACACATCGACACTTGATCTACCACTTAGGCTCTTCGGTCATTTGATAAATGGTATGACAGTATGGGCAATGCACCATCGGCGCGCCGTTGGCAAGCGTGATGTCTTTGGCAGTTAACGTTCCCCCGCACGATCGGCATTTGACTTCCTCGATCTTGGTCTGGCCGGGCAGGTCCACTTTCATGGTGACCTGTTGCACTACTTCGGTCTTGCCCGCGCGCGTGGCGGCAAAGACGAGGCCAGCCCCGAACCCCAGAAAAATCAAGCCCGCGATGCTGAACCCGATCCCGAACGAGACCCACGATGCGCTTCCGTCCGGCGAGGTGGAACCGATGATGCTCAACAGTCCGTATCCCAGCAGACAGAGTCCGATCAGAAAAAGGATTCCCGCGCCAACATAAAGCAAGGTTTTTCCAGCCATGATGCCTCCGTAGGTAATATACGCGAGTCTAGCATTTTCGTCACAAAAAGGTATGTGACTTTCGTCTCTAATTTCTCCTGTTTTTATCCAATTCCAGAGGCGGGAGGTTTGGCTGTATACTTGGATGGAACAATAAAAAATCTTCGCCACGAATTTCGCGAATTTACACGAATATTTTTGAATTCGCGCGCATCCGCGTTATTCGCGGCAAAAATCCCTGGTGACATCATGACCCTCAAAGACGCCTTCCAAAAATGGCAAGACTCCACCCTCAAGAAGACCCTCGAAAAATTCAAAGAGCGCAAGGAACGCTTTGCGACCTCGTCTGAAATTGACATCCCGCGTGTGGCGATGCCAAAAACGGACGACCCCGATTACGAACAGAAATTGGGATTCCCCGGGGAATATCCATTCACGCGCGGAGTCCAGCCGACGATGTATCGTTCGCGTTTCTGGACGATGCGTCAGTATGCGGGATTCTCGACCGCAGAGGAATCCAACAAACGTTACCGCTTCCTTCTGGACCAGGGGCAAACGGGTCTCTCCGTAGCGTTCGACCTCCCCACCCAGATCGGCTACGACGCGGACGATCCCATCGCGCAGGGCGAGGTCGGCAAGGTGGGCGTTTCGATCTCCTCCATCCGTGACATGGAGCAGTTGTTCGACCAGATTCCCCTCGACAAAGTCTCCACTTCGATGACCATCAACGCGCCCGCAGGTGTTCTGCTTGCCATGTACATCGCCGTGGCGAAGCGACAAGGCGCGGATATGCGCGACCTACGCGGCACCATCCAGAACGACATCCTGAA
>CAYNQA010000368.1:0-2941 GCA_964399225.1 uncultured Anaerolineaceae bacterium | reverse complement strand
TGCCAGAAACACGGCGGCGTATTCATCTTCCATAGTGATGTGTCGGTGGTGGTCATGGCGCCTCGCTCACGACAAATATCGGTAATACAACTGCCCGCCCAATTTGCACACACTCAACGGCGCTTTGCGGATCACGGACTGGACCATGTTCCTGAAAAAGCCAGCCTCGTTGTGCGCTTTTGTTGCGGATGGAAACGTGGAATAACTTAACGGCATTGCGCTTGCGCCCCAGCGTTCCTTGAACGTGCGCAAGCCGATGTTCTCCAGATCGGTGCGGCCAAAGTCGAGCACGGAATATCCGTTCGCGCAACCCCACTGGATCGCGTTCCAAAAGATCAAGTGATTCGGACGCAGGTGCAAGCCGCGTTCATCCGACGCGCCGTACTTGTACGTCAATGTGTCCTGCCAGTGTAAAAAGACCGCGCCTGCCATGCACGTCCCCGCGTGATACGCGAGCAGGATGAAGCCCAATCCCTTTTGCAAAATCAGTTCATCGAGCAAATCAAAATAACACTTCGGTTGGACGGGCACACCCTGTTTGTGCCGCGTCTGTAAATGCAGCTTGTAAAACGCATCCATCGCGGCGCGGTCGCTGGCATACACGATCTCCAGCCCGTGACTTTCCGCCACGCGGACGTTTCGCCGGTGGGAATGATGGACTCGCGCGGCGACTTCATCCACATCCTCGTCCAACCGCATCGTGTGCAGGACAAATGAAGCGGGCGCCTCCATCGCGGACTTTGATTCCTCGGGCCAGCGTATCTCCACGCGCGGCATGTCACGTGTACCTGCGGACTCGCGGACCGCCTGCATCAACTCCCGCGCGGACTCGGCGTCATCGGCGAGCGGGGCGCAATGGTCGCTGAACGGGAGCGCGGTCCAGCGGCGGCCGGTCAGCAGGCGGCGAGACTCCGCGATGGGCAGACCCGCCCGGAGCGTCCCGTTCGAGGCGGGCAGGGCGAGGGCGAAAACGCGGAACCCGTAGCACGTCGCGAGCATGTGACTCCACGCGGGGTGGTGGAAGATGTTCGCGCTGCGCTGACGTTGCACGAAATCCAGCCAGCGTTCGTCTGTCAGTTCGAGGAATTGCAGAGGCTCGCTCATGTCACACTTTGCGCAGGCGGTCCATGATGCGCGAGGCGGTGGAGGTCCCGCCGACAGTGGGAGAAACTTTTTTGTAGGCCCACTGGATGAGCGGGTTGGGAATCATTTCGAAGGCGGCGGGAAAGAGCGTCACCTGGCCGCCGTAGCCGAGTTTGAAAAAATCGGGCGAGTGTTGCAGGCTCTCGGGCAGGGGCAGTCCAGCCAGCATGGCCTGCGCGCCGTTCACGTCAATGCCCTCGAAATCGAAGGTACGATAGCCATTGGCCTTTGACCATTGGATGACGTGCCAGAACAGGCTGTCGTTCGGGCGCAGGTCGGGGTGCGCGCCGGACCAGCCGAGGATCTTTGCGATGACCATGTCGCCGAAGGGAATGACCAGCAGGCTGGAAATTTTTTCGCGGTTCCATTCGGCCATGAAGAGTTTGAAATGTCCGCGCGGCTCAAAGACTTCGCGCATGCGTTCGTAGTATTGCTTTGTGTACGGTGGGAAGCCCTGACGTTTGCTGGTGGCCGCGTGGAATTCGTAGAAGGCATCGAGGTCGTTCGCGCCTCCCTCGCGGACGTTGATGCCCGCCTGCTCTCCGCGGCGGATGTTCTGGCGCGTTTGGCGTTTCATGTCTGCGAGGATGGTTTCGAGAGGGGGAGTCAGGTCGAGCACGAGCGAGGCGACCGGGGCGAGTTCGAGCGCGCTGGGCTCGAAGCCGCATTGGGTCAGGCGCGAGGCGAGGGCATACCCGTCGTTGGCAGGTTGGATGGCGAACAGTAAAACGTGGCGCTGGCTGCATATCTGCGTGGCGCGCGCGAGGAGCGTTTGCGCCAATTCGATATCGTTGCCGACAACGACAGGGCCTTTGGTGAGGTAGGCAAGTCCCGCGAAGATGGTGAACGATTTATGCAGGATCTGTGCGCCGCCGATGATCCTTTCCCCCGCGCGCGCAATGATGCGGATCGGTTTCCAATGATTAAGCGACTTCACCTGTGCCCACATGCTGCTTTGGACATGATGGCCGCCGTTCTGTTTTAGAAATGAGTCCCATTCCGAGTCTTCGAGGTTGGAGGAAACCTGGAGGGTGTATTCCTCCGCACGGATGTTACGCGCCTTGGGAACGGTCTCTGTGTTCATGGGTGCTCCACGCAGGCTATCCTTCGATCTTCTCCAGCCATTCCTCGCGCCAGAAGAAGAAGCACGAACGGTCGCAGGGACCGAAGTCCACGGTGCCCTCGCAGAAGACGTTTTCGAGGATCACCAGTCCCTGCACTTTTTTGATCTGGTAATCGCGCTCATCGAGGAACTGGCCGATGCGTTTGAATACACGTTGTTGCGTGCCGCAGTGCCGCCACATCTCCTCCATGAAGGTGCAGCCTTTCAGGTCGTTCCAGTTGCCGAGTGTGGCGCGGATCTCCTCCGCGGAGCGGATCCGCACCATGTCGCCGGGCTGGAGAGGGGAAGTGGTGTAGGGCATGGCATGGCTCCTTTTTCCGCGCAGGAGGTTGCGGGCAAAACTCAGTCGGCGTTTGGCGATGCGTTTGACGCGCTTGCGCAATTGCCAGAGACGCGCCCAACGTCCGAGCGGCTCGTGGACCTGGTCGAGATGGGTCAACTGGCAATCCGGCGTGGTCATGCGCCGCTCCGTGCGGTGAGCGAGTCGTAGGCCCGAATGAGCCGCTCGGCCTGGCGGCCCCAATGCAGGTCCGACTCGACGCGTTGACGTCCGATCTGTCCCATGCGCGCGCGGCGCAGCGGGTCGTCCATCAGGTCCGCGATCTTGCGTGCCATGTCCAACTCGGAGTTTGGTGTGGCGTAGAGCGCCGCATCCCCGCCGCTGACGCGATGTTC
>CAYNQA010000367.1:0-2952 GCA_964399225.1 uncultured Anaerolineaceae bacterium | reverse complement strand
AACACGACCACCATCACGAGCACTCTGACCACGATCATCATACGCATGAACACGATCACGGTGATGGGCACACTCACTCGCACGAAGTCCCCGATACGCTCACGTGGCGTTCCCTGATCGCGCTGGGCGTGAGCGGGGGGCTGGTCCCCTGCCCGGATGCGATCGCCATTTTGCTGGTTGCCATCGCCATCAATCGCCTCCTGCTCGGTCTCGCGCTGATCGTTTCGTTCAGCCTCGGTCTGGCCGCTGTGTTGATCGCGATCGGCCTCGCCATGGTGCACAGCCGCCGTCTCTTCGAGCGCATGGATGCGTTCACAAAGGTGGCGCCCGCCATGCCCGTGGTCAGCGCCGTGGTGGTGCTTGGCCTCGGGCTGGCGCTTACCTACAATTCCGCGGTCCGCATGCTGGATGGGTTCGAATTCACGCGCCCCATGAACATGGAACGTGCCAGCATTCTCTATCTCGCCGACGGCACGAATGGGCGCAAGCAACTCTTCCTCGCCGACTCGAGCGCGCAGAACGCACAACAACTCACCGAAGCCCCGCTCGGCATCGTGGACTATGCCCTCTCACCCGATCAGAGCCAGGTGGTTTACTTCGTGCAGACCGAAGACTTTTTCAACGACATCTGGCTGCTCACCCTTGATGACCGTGCCAACCGCAAACTGGTCTCGTGTGAGAATGCCATGTGCCGCCAGCCATCCTGGTCGCCGGATGGGACGCGCCTGCTCTACGAAAACATGGACCTGACCGGCGGCGACGCGCTCGGCGGCATGCCCACGCTCTGGTGGCTGAACGTGGAAACGGCCGAGGCCAACCCGGTCTTCCAACGCTCCAACCTGCCGGTCCGCAATGCGCGCTGGTCGCCGGATGGCAACTGGCTGAGCTACTCCACCTCCGAAGGTGTGCGCCTGCAAAACCTCGCAACAGGCGAAGGCCGCCTGATCGAGAACCGCGTCGGCGCGGCGGCCAACTGGAGTCCCGACGGCTCCTTCCTCATCCTGCGCGATACGGTGACGGTGGAAGCCGGACTGGTGACCCAACTCTTCCGCTACGACATGGATACGCAATCGCTCTCGCCTCTCGCCCATGACCTTGAACGGGAATCGCTCGTCGCCGTCGTTTCCCCGGATGGAGAGTGGGTCGCCGTTCTGCGCCGTCCCATTGCGAGCGCCAGCGAATACGAGATCTGGCTCGTGCGCGCCGACGGCACCGACGCGCGTCTGCTCACCAGCGTCACCGGCGGGATGTACACCGTCCTCGTCTGGTCGCCCGACGGAAAATATTTGCTGACCGATTTCTTCCTGCTCAATTCCGACGCCTTCCAAACCCGCCTGCAGCGCATTGACGTGAAAAGCGGCGAAACCATTGAACTTGGATTCGGTTCGTATCCGAGTTGGGTTTGGAGACAAATGCCCTAGCACCTGGCTGCAAAATATTGTTTGATGTCATTGCGAGGAGGGTACTCCCGACGAAGCAATCCCCGCGCCATGGAGGAGAAAGTCCCCGCACTCTGGGGATTGTTTCGCCGCCACGAATGCTCCTCGCAATGACACATCGTCTGTGTAACATCGACTTAAATCACCCGGCGAAAAAACGCCGGGTTTGCATTTTTGTTTAAATTTACTCATATGCCCTCCTTTGAAATTTGAGTCCGGGATTAATAACTTTCAACATTTATGCAAAGAGGACTTTCGACCTAGACTCCGGGCGATGTTCCTCGATTAAGATGGCGGCGAGTTGAAAAAGGAGTACGTATAAAATGAGAGCAAGAATGAAGTTGTACGTGATCGTGGCGGGAATTTTAGTGTTAAGTCTGATCGTTCCGCGTGTGCGGAATGTCATGGCACAATCCATCGAGACAAGTGTCCCGCCATCATCCTATACAACGCAAAAAGGTGCCACTGGGAATCAACCCGTTGATGCCCTTGCAGTGATGGACCAGAGCGGCACTATGGACACAGCCTCCGCGTATGTGGCATTTACCACGCCGGGCACTGTCTATGCCGGGACGCAAACATTTCAGATGCCGGCCGGTGTTACTGGTGCATCCATCGCAAGCATGAAGATCGTCGTCAATTACAAAGGCCCCAAAGCCATCAACCAAAAGTGGACCTGGTATCTCTTCAACCCCGCAACACGTTTATGGGCGGCCGTGGGCACAAATGCCGCTGTCACATCGAACTCCACATGGACGCGCCTGGAATTCCCGGTCACAAAGCCTGCGAACTTCGTCAGCGCGACAGGTGAGGTGTTGATCTCGCTGCGCTCCAGCAATTCCACCGGTGATGCGCTGCTCGATTACGAAGCCATTGTCTTTACTGCGGGCACTTCCCCCACACCGACCGTGATCCCTCCAACCGCAACTCCCTCGCCGACGTTCACACCGACCCCGCTTCCCTCCCCGACCTCCACGCCGGCTCCCGCCGTGCGGACGTTCTACGTCTCCCCATCCGGCGCGGACACGAACAGCGGCTTGACCGAGGCGCAAGCATGGAAGACCCTCTCGAAAGTGAACGGCTACACCTTCCAAGCCGGTGACGTGATCCGCTTCCAACGCGGCGGCACGTGGAGCGGCGGCCTGACGATCAAGAATTCGGGCCAATCGGGCAAGCCGATCGTGGTCACCTCGTACGGCAGCGGCAGCCTTCCGGTTATCAGTAACCCGGGCGGCGCGGGCAACTACACCAGCGCCATCAAAGTGGTAGGGCAGTGGGTGGTGGTGGACGGCTTGAAGGTTTACGATGCGCAGGATGCGGGCGTCTACGTGCAGGCCAGCAATGTGGTTGTCCAGAACGTGGAAGCGACGAACGTGGGTATCGGCGTCAAGCTGAATGGCCATTACAACCTGGTGACGCGGAACTACATCCACGACTTGCACATGGTACG
Source organism: uncultured Anaerolineaceae bacterium (assembly GCA_964399225.1). GTDB lineage: Bacteria > Chloroflexota > Anaerolineae > Anaerolineales > Villigracilaceae > Denitrolinea. The sequence goes on along the minus strand of CAYNQA010000367.1, from coordinate 63 downwards.
CAATACCGTCGGCGGCGTGGATGACTACGGCGCGATCGGCGTCTCGCTCAATAATTCCTCCAA
>CAYNQA010000366.1:0-2962 GCA_964399225.1 uncultured Anaerolineaceae bacterium | reverse complement strand
GCGAGGTGCGGTTGCGTTCCTTGCGGATGTCGTCGAGCAGTTTGTCGGCGCGCAGATCTTCGGGGGAGACTTCGCTCCGCGCGGCCGCGACAATTTCCCCGTCGAGCCCGAGGCGTGACGCGATGGCGATGGCGTTCGAGCGCCCGGGCAGGCCGATGGTCAGCTGGTAGGTCGGGCGCAGGGTCTTCACGTCGAATTCCACAGAGGCGTTGACCACACCTTCCGTCGCGTGCGCGAATTGTTTCAGTTCGGGGTGATGCGTGGTGACGAGGGTCGTCACGCCGCGTTTGAGCAGTTGGGAGAGGATCGCGCGCGCGAGGGCCGCGCCCTCCTGCGGGTCCGTGCCCGCGCCGAGTTCGTCGAGGATGACGAGCGAGCGGGCGTCGGCTTTTTTCAAAATGTTGATGATGTTGGTGATGTGACCGCTGAACGTGCTGAGCGATTGCTGGATGGACTGCTCGTCGCCGATGTCGGCATAGACCGCTTTGAAGAGACTCAACTCCGAGCCGCTCTGCGCGGGGATGTGCAGTCCGCTTTGCGCCATGAGCACGGTCAGGCCGACGGTTTTGAGCGAGACGGTCTTGCCGCCCGTGTTGGGACCGGTGATGACCACTGCGCGCGTGTTCTCGGCGAGATCGAAATCAATGGCGACGACGGTGGCGGGGTCGAGGAGAGGGTGACGGGCGTGATGCAGACGACAGACGATGGACGATGGACCATTGGTCTCTGCGGTCCGCCGTTTATCGTCCATGGTCGAGTGGATCATCGGCTCGCTGGCATTGATCTCTTCCGCGTATTTTGCTTTCGCGAACGCCAGATCGAGCAGCGCCAGCGACTCGACGCCCCAGACGATCTCGTCTGCATGTTCGGCGATGAGACGTGAGAGCTCGGCCAGGATGCGGCGTTCCTCGTCGCGTTCCTGCAATTCGAGTTCGCGCAGTTCGTTGTTGGCCTCGACCACGTTCAACGGTTCGACAAAAAGAGTCGCGCCGCTGGCCGATTGGTCGTGGACAATGGATTTGATCTTGCCTTTGTGGTCTGCGCGCAGCGGGATGACGTAACGCCCGTCGCGCTGGGTGATGATGTTCTCCTGCAGCATGGACGCGGTGTGCGGATCAGTGAGATAACGTTGCAGGCGCGACATCAAACGGCCGTGCGCCACCTTGATCTCGCGGCGCAGGCTGGCCAGTTTGACCGAGGCCGAGTCGAGCACTTCGCCGCGGTCGGAGAGGGTGCGCGAAATGGCGTCCACGAGGCCGTGCGTGTCGGGCAGGCCGCGGGCGATCTCGGTGAGGTGAGGGTAATGGGCCTCAGGGCGGGCAGGGCGAGTCGGTGACTCGCCCCTGCGTTGCGACCTGGGTTTTGAATCTTCGGCCGTTTCCTCTTTTTCGATCTTGCCGATGCCGAAGGTCTTGCGCAACTCGCGCGCCGAAACCAGCGTGGACTTGATGTCCAGCATCCCCTGCGGGTCGATCACGCCGCCGCGCCGCGCCAACTCGACCGAGGGACGCACGTCATGCGCGCCGCCCACCGACGCGTCACTGACCGAGAGCAGCAGCCGCGCTTCGGTGGTTTCGGCCAGCAGGCGCTGAATTTCTTCGAGCCGCGTGGACGGCTGCAGTTTGCGCGCCAAATCAACGGACGCGGAGAAAGCACAATTGGCCGCAAGGCGGTCGAGGATCTTGGGGTATTCGAGGACGGAAAGGGTCTTGGAGTCCATGGCGGAGGGAATTATACCTTTCCCCCGATATAGGAAGTCACCCCTTTTTGACTCGGTTATGTCACAGACATCACTGAAAATTATCTTGGGCTTGCTAAAATCGTAAAACTATTTTGCCATTTGAACTCTAAAGTTGGTAGGTGTTAGGGAGATTGTTTTGCCTATTTCATTTGCTGGGTTTTGAATTTTATGTAGTTTTGTATCGCCAAAAATTTCAGACAAAAAATAAATCCAGTACCGATTTTTATACTCTTTAGCCACATCCAATTCGTTTGCACTAAGAAAGAATTCAGCCTTGCTCAACGCAGTTGTTTTTACCTCAATGTATTTTTCTGTTCCTACTAGTTCAAAGGATAAAACATCATAGCCAGCAGCAATGTTTACGTTACTAATCCTTTTTACCTCTCTTGATAGATCAAGTAGTCCGTTGCTCTCAAGTGCGTTGACTTCATAATTGACGACCCATGTTTCTCCAGCTAAACCAATTTGCTCTCTGGTTTTTTGTATAGCCTTGAATTGCTCCTCTGATATTGCGTGGCTTTGATTGTGCTGTTTGTACAGCATAATACCGTCATCTGAAACAAGAACATTTGAAGACGGAATCATGTACTTTCCATTTTTATTCCACGCAATTTCGCCATTGGTTTTTCTTCGCTGTAGTACATTCCTGACATTGCGCATCCATTTTGGTTCGTCTGAGTTTGGAGCTGAGGGGAGAAAATCATCATCGGTAAGTTGAAGGTGATTTTTTACCAATGAATATATCTTTGGCAATGCCACCCATTCGTCCCTTGGCAACTGTGCGCTTATTAGTTCCCACATTTCATGGAGTTTTGTGATAACCATAGGTTTTGTCTCTAATTTTTTGTAGAACAATGTGAACTTATCAAATTATATAGCCAAATAGTTTATCCCAGTTTACTTGAGCCGAATTCCCAAAAAGGACATGGACATTTATTTCCTTGCAGGCATTTCCCAATCACAACCCCCGCTCTCGTTTCTTCTCCTCCATCAACGCCTTCATCAAGCCCTTGCCCTTGTACTTCCCTCGCAAAGACGGAGCTTTCAACTCAATCGCCACCACCAGCGCGGACCCGGCCCACTCGCTCAGTTTCCGTCCCTCGCGCCAGCCTTGATACTTGGCCGCCAGCATCCGCCGCGCCTGTGACTCTTCTTCCGCACCCAACTCAAAGCGCGCCTGCCCCGTGAACTGTCGCTTCGCGATGCGCACGTCCACCCGCG
>CAYNQA010000365.1:1211-2987 GCA_964399225.1 uncultured Anaerolineaceae bacterium | reverse complement strand
CTGATTGGCTTCTGGTACGACATGGACACGCTCGGCCGTCCCTCGTGGGCCAACTCGAACGCGGCCAAGAAGGCCTTCATCACCAACCGCATCGGCGACTTGGGCTTCCTGCTCGCTGGTTTCCTGATGTTCTGGTACATGGGCTCCTTCCAGTTCGATCACGTATTCGAGAAGGCTGCCGAAGTCGCTCACGGGGAACCCTGGGTGATCGTCCTGATCACGCTCTTCATGCTGATCGGTGTGGCAGGCAAGTCGGCGCAGATCCCGCTGTACGTCTGGCTCCCCGACGCGATGGCCGGCCCGACCCCGGTCTCGGCGCTGATCCATGCGGCGACCATGGTCACCGCGGGCGTGTATCTCGTTACACGTTCATTCGAACTCTACGTGCTCGTCCCGCAGGCGCAATACATCGTGGCCATGATCGGCGCAGTTACCGCCCTCTTCGCCGCCACGATCGCCGTCGGTCAATACGACATCAAAAAAGTGCTGGCCTACTCCACCATCTCGCAACTCGGATTCATGGTCGCGGCGGTGGGGATGGGCGCCTTCGTGGCGGGGATGTTCCACCTCGTGACGCACGCCTTCTTCAAAGCCCTGCTCTTCCTCTCGGCCGGCTCGGTCATCCTTGGACTGGAGCGGGGTCACCACCACCTCGCACATCACGGTGGCGGACACGGCGATCATCATGAAGAAGTCTTTGACCCTGGTGACATGCGCAACATGGGCGGACTTCGCAAGACCATGCCGGTCACCTTCTGGCTTTACATGATCGGCACTCTCGCACTGGCAGGCATCTTCCCGTTCGCGGGCTTCTGGTCGAAGGATGAAATTCTGCTCGATGCCAGCCTGCACTATCCGACTGTTTACATTCTGCTTGCCATCGCGGCCTTCTTCACCGCCTTCTACATGGGACGCCAGATCTGGATGGTCTTCTTTGGCGAGGCACGCCACGAAGCGGCGGCACACGCCGAGGAAAGCCCGCTCGTCATGACCGGTCCGTTGATGGTCCTGGCGGCGCTTTCTGTCTTGGGTGGCGCGCTCAATTTGCCGTTCGAAGGTTTCCATAATCTTGGCCACTGGCTCGAACATACGTTGAAGGAAGTGGAAGCCTTGCCTCTCAATTTGCAGGTTGCCGGCATCTCCACGGTCGCGGCGCTATTCGCCATCCTCTTCTCTTGGCTCATCTACGGACGCAATCCGCTCAAACAGGGTCAGCCCGATCCGCTTAAGAAACCGCTCGGCCTCATCTTCACAGGCATGGAAAACAAATGGTTCGTGGACGAGGGCTACTGGGCTGTCATCGTGGATAACTATGTCCGTATCTCGCGCTTCCTCGCGGATGTGATCGACTGGAAATTCTGGCACGACTTTGTGCACGATACGGTCATCGCTGGCACGTATAACTGGGTCTCCAACATTGCCCTCAATAAATACGCCGACCAGCGCGGCATCGATGCCTTTGCCAACTGGCTGGGCACGGCCACGCAATGGCTGTCAGCGACCACGCGCAAGGTCCAGAACGGATTCGTGCGTTCGTACGCGCTTTCCGTGTTGCTGGGTGTTGTTGTCATCCTTGGGTATTTGCTTCTCAAACCTTAAGTCAAAGGTCTAAAGTCAAAGGTCAGTCTGCCGACTTTTGACCTGCGACCCATCGAGGTAAAACATGAATTTTTTCACTGAACCCCTGAACCTGATGCTCTTCTTCCCGCTCGTGGGCGTGTTTGCCATGCTGCTCATCTCCAGCGAGAACAAGAACGCGCTCCGCTGGACGGCGCT
>CAYNQA010000365.1:0-1111 GCA_964399225.1 uncultured Anaerolineaceae bacterium | reverse complement strand
CACCTCGCCGTGGACGGCCTCTCCATCCTGCTCGTCCTGCTCACCACCTTCCTGACCCCGATCTCCATCCTCTCCACGTGGACGGCGGTGGAAGAGCGCGTGAAAGACTTCATGATCTTCTTCACGCTGCTCGAAGTGGGCATGCTGGGCGTGTTCATGGCGCAGGACCTCTTCCTGTTCTACATCTTCTGGGAATTCACCCTCGTCCCGATGTATTTCCTGATCGGTATCTGGGGTGGTCCGCGCCGCATCTATGCCGCGGTCAAGTTCTTCCTCTACACAATGGCCGGTTCCATTTTGATGTTGCTTGCCATTCTGTGGCTGGGCATCGCCGGCAAGACGTTCTCTGTTCCGTTGTTGATCGAACAAGGCGGCATTCCTGCCAATATTCAATGGTGGCTGTTCCTCGCTTTCACTGCCGCCTTCGCCATCAAAGTCCCGATGTGGCCTCTGCACTCGTGGCTGCCGGATGCCCACGTCGAAGCCCCGACCGCTGGTTCCGTCATCCTGGCAGGCGTGTTGCTGAAGATGGGCACCTACGGCTTCCTGCGCTTCAACATCCCACTCTTCCCCGAAGCGACCCTCAAAGCGGCTCCTTACATTGCATTGTTCGCCACCATCGGCATCATCTACGGCGCGGCGGTCTCGTACGCCCAAGCCGATGTGAAAAAACTGGTTGCGTATTCGTCCGTCTCCCACCTCGGATTTGTCATGCTCGGTATGTTCGCGCTTAACGCGCAGGGTATCTCGGGCGCCATCCTGCAAATGATCAACCACGGTCTGAGCACCGGCGCGTTGTTCCTCCTCGTCGGCATGATCTACGAGCAGACCCACACCCGCGAGATCAAAGTCTACGGCGGTTTGTGGAAGATCACCCCGGTCTATGGCTCCATCATGCTCATTGTTGCGCTCTCCTCCATGGGCTTGCCCGGACTCAACGGCTTCGTTGGCGAGTTCACCATCCTGCTCGGCGCATTCGGCTCCGAGGCGATCGGTAACCCTTGGTATGCGGGTATCTCCGCCGCAGGCGTGATCATGGCCGCGGTCTACATCCTCTACATGTTCCAGAAGATGTTCCTCGGCCCGACCGGCTCCATCGTCGAAGAGGTCA
>CAYNQA010000364.1:0-3021 GCA_964399225.1 uncultured Anaerolineaceae bacterium | reverse complement strand
CGCATTGGAGGCGCACAGCGCCTGCTTGGCACCGCGTTGAATCTGCAGCCAGTACTCGCCTGACTGGAGGGCCGCGTAGAGGCTGTTGAGCGCATTCGCACCAAAAGCAAGGCAGTGGAACGCGTACTCGAGATCGTGATCGAGAAAACGAAGGGCAAATCTCCCATTCGTCTCGCCACTCTGCATGCCAATGCACAGCAGGAGGCGAAAGACCTGCTTGACCGCGCCTCAAAAGAATTGAATGCTGTTGAGGCGCTGCTTACAGAAGTCAGTCCGGTTGTCGGCAATCACGCCGGTCCCGGGGTGGTTGGCCTGGCTTATATGGCCGGCCTGTAATCAAACCGACACAGCCCTTCCATAAAAAGGAAGGGCTGTTTTTTGTCTCCGCTTGTCACAAATATTTCATTCTGTGTAATATTTATAATTCGCATGACGTCGAAGTTGCATATCATTTACGAGGAAACAAAGTGAACCGCAAAGAATTTGACCGTCAACTACGTTTACGCAACCGCCCTGTAGTAGTAGATTTTTGGGCTCCGTGGTGCGGACCGTGCCGAATTACAAAGCCGATCCTTGAGGATCTTGCCGCCGAGTACAAAGGCAAGGTTGACCTCTGGCAGATCAACGCAGATCAAAGTCCGGAAGTTTTACAATCATTCAAGGTGTTTGGAATTCCCACGGTACTGCTCTTCGCTCAAGGAAAGCAGATCGGAAGATTTACCGGTGCACAAAGCAGGGATAATTTCCACGCCATGTTCGAGGCACTCGCGACTGGACAGGCACATGTTGATGTTTCCCTGCGTCCACTCGACCGCATCTTCCGCCTGGGTGCGGGCACCATCCTTGCGATCGTGGGATTCAATGCCGCGAACTGGTGGCTGGTCGCACTGGGGGGCATTCTGGCGTTCATGGGAATTTATGATCGCTGCCCCATCTGGCGTGCGGTCACAAGTTGGTGGCGGGACCGAAACCCCAACGGATAGAAGAACTTTAAACCAGGCTCCCACAAGGAACCTGGTTTCGCTTTCGGGGCAGGTATAATCGAGGCATGTTGCATAAAACTCCACTGGTGATCGGCATCGCAGGAGGATCGGGCTCGGGAAAAACCACCGTTGCACAGGAGATCCTGCAACGCGTCGGCCCGGACCGCATTGCTTTCCTTCAACATGACGCCTACTACAAAGACCTAAGCGGACTACCACCCGCCCAGCGAGCGGCAGTGAACTTCGACCACCCTCACTCGCTCGATACGGAGTTGATGACCCGCCATATCGAGCAGTTAAAAAACGGTGAGCCCGCCGAGATCCCGATCTACGATTTCGCCACCCACACACGCACAAAGCAGACCTTCACCGTCCAACCGCGGACAGTGATCCTGATCGAGGGCATCCTCATCTTTGTCGAGCGCGCCCTGCGCGATATCTGCGATATCAAGATCTTCGTGGACACCGACTCGGACCTGCGGTTCATCCGCCGTCTGCAGCGCGACATTGCCGAACGCGGACGTACGGAAGACATGGTGGTGAAGCAATACCTCGCCACGGTCCGCCCGATGCACCTTGAATTCGTTGAGCCTTCCAAGCGCTACGCGGACGTGATCATCCCCGAAGGCGGGATGAACGTCGCCGCGCTGGATATGGTTGTTGCAAGAGTTGAAGCCTTGTTGAATTAATCATGTAATAAAGTGATCAAAAGAAATCAAGTAGTAAAAATCAATCAGCTAACAGCTAACAGCTAAAAGCCAACAGCTAAAAAGGAGATTACAAATGGCAATGCAATGGAAAACCCCGCCCGCGATGGAGATCGATCCGAAGAAGAAGTACACCGCCCGCATGGAAACGTCCAACGGGACAATCGTTCTCGAGCTCTTCGCGGACAAGACGCCCAAGACCGTCAACAACTTTGTCTTCCTCTCCCGACAGGGATTTTACGAGGGCGTGATCTTCCACCGCGTCATCGCAGACTTCATGGCGCAAGGCGGCGACCCGACCGGCCTCGGCTCGGGCGGACCGGGCTATCGCTTCGAGGATGAATTCCATCCGACATTACGTCACAGCAAGCGCGGCATCATTTCGATGGCGAACGCCGGCCCGAACACCAATGGTTCCCAGTTCTTCATCACGCATCGCGCCACCCCCCATCTCGACAACAAACACAGCGTATTCGGTCAGGTGATCGAAGGCGAGGATGTACTGATGTCCATCGCGCCGCGCGACCCAAGCAACCGCAATGCCCCGGCGGTGAAGATCATCCGGATCGAGATCATCGAGAGTTGAAGCCCGAGACCCGCGTTTCCCTCCTCCGCGTTCTGGCAGTGCTGGCCGTCATTGGCATCAGCGCGTACGTGTTTTCGATCCGCGAGCACGTGGAGGAGTTTGCGGCGTTCGGTTACCCCGGCGTTTTTCTGATCGCCCTGCTCGCAAATGCCACGATCTTTCTGCCCGCGCCGGGTGTGGCAGTGGTCTTTGCAATGGGAAGCGTATTCCATCCGTTGGGAGTGGGCCTTGCGGCCGGATCGGGCGGAGCACTCGGTGAGCTAAGCGGATACCTTGCGGGGTTCGGCGGACAGGCTGTGGTGGAGAATACGGCCGCGTTCGCGCGCATCCAACCCTGGGTCCAGAAGTGGGGCGCGCTGGCGGTGCTCGTGCTTAGCGCGGTGCCGAATCCGTTTTTCGATCTGGCCGGAATCGCGGCAGGCATCCTCAAGATCCCGCTTTGGAAATTTTTAATCGCCTGCTGGATCGGACAAGTCATCAAGATGACCATCTTTGCCTATGCAGGGAGCGCGTCACTGAATTGGATCTTCAATTAAGTGTCACTGCAAAAGCGGCGCTCTCCCGCCCGAAGCATGATGTGGAGATTGCTTCGCCGAAAAGATCGCGGCTCGTAATACCAGAGAACAGGAGCAAACATGACCGACTACTCAAAAGTTGACACCTATCTCGACTCACACCTCGATAAAAGCCTGGCCGAGCTGGGACGTTTCGTTGCACAGCCGAGCATTTCGGCGCAGAAACTCGG
>CAYNQA010000363.1:0-3024 GCA_964399225.1 uncultured Anaerolineaceae bacterium | reverse complement strand
ACCTGCCCGCCGATCTGAAGGCGCAGTTCTCTGACATCCTCGACCGCGGTGTTGCAGCGACCGACCCGGCTGCCCGCCAGACGATCTACGAAGAGGCCAACGTTCTGTACTACGAACAGGTCCCGACCATCCTGCTCGCCACGGCCACCAGCCATGGCTTCGAGCAGCGCTGGGTACAGGGCACTGTCTTGAACCCGATCCTGCCCGGCGGTTACTACTACGCCATGTGGAAGGAATAATCTTCCTGTAAGGCAATAAAAGTTCCGGAGTCTGGTGACAGGCTCCGGAACTTTTTTATTGGGTCAAAGCACGCAATGGAAAAAACCATTCTGCGGTGGGGGTGAAGCGTCGCGGTGTTTGCCCGGTTTCTTTGCTATAATCGGGTCATCCAATTCAAGGAGCGTGCCGTGCCTGAGATCAAGAAACCATTGCTGGAAGTAAAGAACCTCAAGACGTATTTCCATACGGAAGATGGTACTGTGCGCGCCGTGGATGGGGTCAGCTTTGACGTGTACCCGGGCGAGGTGCTTGGGTTGGTGGGAGAATCGGGATGCGGCAAGAGTGTCACGTCGCTTTCGATCATGCGCCTGATCTCGAAGCCGGGCAAGGTGGCTGAAGGCGAGATATTCCTGGACGGGCAAAATCTGTTGAAGTTCTCGGAAAACGAGATGACCAAGGTGCGCGGTAATCGCATCTCGATGATCTTTCAACAGCCGCAGACCGCGCTCAACCCGGTCTTTAAAGTGGGCGACCAGATCGCTGAAGTGTTGAGCATTCACCAAAGTTTTGGCAAGGAAGCCGGATATAAACGCGCCATCGAAATGCTGCAATTGGTTGGCATTCCCGATGCAGAGCGCCGTGTAGAGGCGTACCCGCATGAACTTTCGGGCGGCATGGCTCAGCGTGTAATGATCGCCATGGCGCTGGCATGTCTGCCGGAACTGCTCATTGCAGACGAGCCGACCACTGCCCTCGATGTGACCATTCAGGCGCAGATCCTTGATCTGATCCGCGAACTGCGCAAGAACATGGGCACTTCGGTCATCCTCATCACCCACGATCTGGGCGTGGTGGCTGAGATGTGCGAACGCGTGGCGGTGATGTATGCCGGTGAGATCGTGGAGCAGGCCGATGTGCAGGACCTGTTCGATAAGCCGCTTCATCCCTACACTCTTGGTTTGATCGGCTCCATCCCGATCCTCGGCGAGATCAAGGACCGTTTGGAGGTGATTCCCGGCTCGGTTCCGAACCTGGTGAACCTGCCGCCCGGGTGTCGCTTTGCGCCGCGCTGTCAGGCACGCATCAAACATGGACTGGAAATTTGCACCGAGGCCAAACCGGACCTGATCGAAGCCCGCGACAATCACTTCGTGCGTTGCTGGCTGTACCAGAGCGCGCCGAATCACCGGCCTCCGCTGGCGGAATAAATGGGAACACGGGAGCTATGATGAATTCACAAGCAACTCCGCAAACGCAGGAGAATTTGGTTGAAGTCAGAAATTTGGTGAAGTATTTTCCCGTGCGCGCCGGCCTGCTCCAGCGCGTCGTGAACCAGGTGAAGGCGGTTGATAACGTCAGTTTCAACGTCCGCGAGGGAGAGACACTCGGCCTGGTGGGCGAATCGGGATGCGGCAAGACGACCGTAGGACGCACCATGCTGCGCTTGATCGAGCCCACTGCGGGATCGGTATGGTTCGAGGGCAAGGATATGGTGGGGTTGAAAGGCCGCGCTCTCAAAGATGTGCGCCGCGAAATGCAGATCATCTTCCAGGACCCGTATGCCTCGCTCGACCCGCGCGTGCCCATCGGCGAGTCGGTGATGGAGGGGTTGCACATCCACGGCATTGGTTCTCCGAAAGAACGCTTTGATCTGATGCTCGACACTCTCAAAAAGGTGGGACTCGAGGATTATCACGCGCGCCGTTACCCCCACGAATTTTCGGGTGGACAGCGCCAGCGCATCGGCATTGCCCGCGCCCTGGCCCTGCGCCCCAAATTCATCGTCTGTGATGAGCCGGTCTCCGCGCTGGATGTGTCCATCCAGTCGCAGGTGTTGAACATCCTCAAAGATCTGCAGCAGGAATTCGGCCTGACGTATTTGTTCATTGCACACAACCTCTCGGTGGTGGAACATGCCTCCAATCGCGTGGTGGTGATGTATCTCGGTAAGGTGGTGGAGATCACCGGCCGCGAGGAGTTATTCCGCAACCCGCTGCACCCGTATACGAAAGCCCTGATGTCGGCGATCCCGATCGCCAATCCAAAATTGAAGCGTGAACGTCAGATCCTCAAGGGGGATGTGCCCAGCCCGCTCAATCCTCCGAAGGGCTGCCGTTTCCATCCGCGCTGTCCCATTGCCGTGGACCAATGCTCGCGCGAGGAACCGGTCCTGCGCGAGATCAATCCAGACCATATGGTGGCCTGCTGGAAGGCCTGAACCGCACGAGGCATTTGCCATGAGTATCCCACGCGTCCTTATTGTTGACGATCAGCGTGACATTTTGCGCCTGATCCATTCCACGCTCGATACGCTCGGCCATGAAATGAAGATCGTGGAGGCTCCCTCCGGCGAAGAAGGCCTGCTGGAGGCGACCAACCACAAAGTGGACCTGGTGATCTCCGATTACAAATTGCCTGGCATCACCGGTGTGGAGTTGATGGCGAAGATCCGCGCGCGCAACCCGGACGTGAAGTTCATCCTGATCACCGCCATGACGGACCGCCGCACGCGCGATGAGATCCGCAATGCGGGGGCGCTGGCCAATTTCGACAAACCCATCCCGCTGGCCGATTTCATGGACACGGTGGAACGCGCTCTCGGTTTTAACCGCACCCTGCTCCCTGAAGAAAAAGAAGATATCCCGCTGGCGAAGGCCGGCGGCAAAGCGTCGCTTTCAGACCTGCTCTCCGGCTTGCGCAAGAAAGTGAACGCCGAAGCTGTGTACCTGCTCAGCGATCGCGGCCGCGTGATGGAACGCGCCGGCGACCTGTGCAGATCATCCCAAACGCGCCTTCGACGCGGCG
>CAYNQA010000362.1:0-3055 GCA_964399225.1 uncultured Anaerolineaceae bacterium | reverse complement strand
CCGACGTGGTACATCAGGTCCGCGAGGCCCATGATGCCGAGGCCGATGCGGCGGGCGCGATGCGCGGCTTCCTTCAATTGCGCGACAGCGGGCACGTACGCATTCGCCTCAACCACATCATCGAGGAAGCGCGTGGACGTGACGACTGACTGACGGAGGGTTTCCCAATCCACGGTGCCATCGGGTCCGCAGTGTTCGTTCAAGTTGACCGAACCGAGACAGCAGTTTTCGTATGGGCCAAGCCATTGCTCACCGCAGGGGTTCGTCGCTTCGAGCGGATACAGGTGCGGCACCGGGTTGCTGCGATTCGACGCATCGAGGAACAACACGCCCGGCTCGCCGTTGTGGTGCGCCTGCTTGACGATCTTATCGAACAGGTCGCGGGCGCGCACTTTGCCGTACGAGCGGATCGGCATGCCGGCGGCTTCAGCCTGCTCGAGCGTGCCGGTCCAGCCGCGATATTCTTTTGCGGCAATATCGGGGAAGCGCAGTTCCCAATCCTTATCTTCCTTCACCGCGCGCATGAACGCATCGGTGATGCCGACTGAAATGTTGAAGTTGGTGATCTGGTTTTCATCGGTCTTGCAAACGATAAACTCTTCCACATCCGGGTGGTCCACGCGCAAGACGGCCATGTTCGCGCCGCGGCGGGTGCCGCCCTGGGCGATCTCTCCGAAGGCATGGTCATACACGCGAAGGAATCCCACCGGTCCCGTAGCCTGACCCGCGGAGGATTTAACGAGTCCGCCCTTGGGGCGAAGGCGCGAGAAGGAGAATCCGTTCCCGCCGCCGGTCTGTTGGATCAAAGCCGCATCGCGCAGAGTCTGGAAGATCCCTGCAGTGTGACGCCCCATATCGTCGGAAATCGGGAGCACAAAGCAGGCCGCCAGCTGGCCAAGCGGTGTGCCCGCACCGGTAAAAGTTGGAGAATTGGGGAAAAATTTCTTGGATGTCAGGAGATGATAATACTCAACCGCGCGCGCATCCACGTCCTCGCCCCAGGTCTCTTCAACCTTGGCGATGTTGTAGGCCACACGCCAGAACATGCCTTCCACGGTTTCGGCGGGCTTGCCGTCGTCACCGCGGCGGACGTAGCGCTTCATCAACACCTGGCGCGAATTCTCGGTCAGGTTGACGGAGGGCAGATCCTTGGGCATGGGCGGAGTGACAGGTTGACTTTGCTTGCTTGGCGAACTGGTTTTGCTGGCCATGACAGATTCTCCTTAAATTAAATGGTTGGATAATGGCAAAACACAAAGCGGCAAAGACACATCTCCTCCACGGAGATGCAACTCTGCCGATTAACTAGCCTTCGAGAAGATGATCGATTTCGTTGCGGAGGGCGTGAAGATCGGACAAGCGCAGGTAAACGATGGCATAGCGGATGTAAGCGATCTGGTCGAGGCCTTTCAAACGGTTGATAACCAAATCGCCAACCACACGGGAGGAGACCTCCGCTTTTCCCATCTTCTGCAGGTCTGTTTCTACCTGGCCGATCAGGCGTTCGATATCGGCGGCAGAGACCGGCCTCTTGGCGCAGGCGATGCGCACGCCCCGCGCCAGTTTCTCACGGTCGAATTCCTCACGAGCACCGTCTGCCTTCACCAACAGCGGCGTGGACAGGATCGGGCGCTCATAACTGCTGAAGCGCTGGCTGCACTTTAAGCACTCGCGGCGGCGTCGAATACCTCCATGGCTGTCATGGGAGGTATCGAGAACCTTCGAGTCGTCGTTTTGGCAGTAAGGGCAACGCATGAGTTTTGTCCAATTTAGAACGATTGTTCCCGCCATATATGGGCGTTATAGCTCTGCATCCCCGTATATCTGGCGAAGTGATTGGCATTCTAACATATGTGCAAACCCCCCTCAAGAGGACTGGAGGGGGATTATTCTTAAAATATTGAGGTGTACACGCAAAAAGCGGGAATTCGATCAGAGCGACTTCAAAAACTCCATCACCAGCCGATTAAACTCCGCTGCATTGGATTGATGCGGCACATGCCCGCCGGGCATTTCATGTCCGCGTGCATTGGGCAGAGCTTCCACCAGTTTCGGGAAGTACTTCGGCGCAAGAGTCTGATCGCGATCGCCCCAGATGACGAAGGTACGATGATGCAAATGATGCAAGTCCGGCGTCAGATCGCGGACGGTATTGGGCAAGTTGAATGCACCGGGCGCAGTACGTTTGTAGTCAATGGCGGTCTGCAGTCGCACCGATTCCGAGAGCGCTGAAGCCGAACCGCCGGTGCGGCCGAGGGCAACGTTCGTCAGGTTGACGATCCAATGGAAGAGCCAACCCGGTGTGCGTTCCACCACCAAAGCGTTCAGGGTGGGACGACGATACGTGCGGCGCAGCAGGATTGGGAGTTGGTCGATGCGATAGAAGGGGCTGGAAAGAACGAGCGCGCGCACACGGTCCGGGTTGCGCATGGCGTAGCGCATGGAAAAATATCCGCCCAGCGAGTGGCCGATCAAGATCGGTGGTTCAGGGAGGCGCAATGAATCGATCCAGGCTTCGAGATGTTTGAGCGCCCATTTTGTTTTATACGAACGCGAATCGGGTTTGGGGCTGTCTCCGTGACCGAGCAGATCGATGGCGTAGGCGTCATAGCCAGAGTCTGCCAGCAACGGCAGAAGCACATCCCAGTCATGGTACGAAGCGGCGATGCCGTGAATGCAAATGATCGGGCGACCAGTGCCCTGCTCCACATAACTCATGCGAGCCGGAACTTCAAATGGCTTACCCTTCAATCTGGTATTTCTCATATCGTTTTGCCAATTCTCTGCGAAGGACCTTTCCAATGAATGTGCGCGGGAAATCATCCATGAAGATGACGAAGCGCGGGACGAGATGCGGCGGCAGGCGGCGCTTGCAATACGCGAGGACCGACTCGGGCGTGGGACGTTCGCGGCCTGCGATGACGAATGCAAATGGACGTCCCGCGATCGGCACGACCGCCGCTTCTTTCAGCTGGGGAATTTCGTACAACACCTCTTCGATATCGCGTGGGAAAGCGGGTTTGCCCGGCCGCCCCGCGTACCACATGTCTGCCTT
>CAYNQA010000361.1:0-3076 GCA_964399225.1 uncultured Anaerolineaceae bacterium | reverse complement strand
AGCGGCAGTGACGCAGCCTTCAAGTGGGCATCGGTGAAATTTATGGAGCAACACAACGTCGCGCCGTGGAGTGACATGCCCGCCTATCTGCCCGATATTGGTGAAGATGCTGGCTTCGCGTGCGTCAGCATCGCCAAAGCCATCGCCGCCGGGCTGACCTTCCGTCCGCTCGCGGAGACGGTGGCGGACACTATTGAGTGGGCGAAGACCCGGTCCGCTGAGCATGTGTGGAAGGCGGGACTCACGGCAGAACGTGAAGTCGAGTTGTTGACGTTTTTGGATGAATCAAAACAGGAGGAATGATGGAAACCGCAATGGAATTTGGGGTCAAGAACAGTTTAACCAAATTAGGTGTTCGGTTGATTGGAATCTTCTTTTTCATCCGGGCAGTGGCGGACGTCTATGGACTGATTACGCACACAAGAAGTGCGGAAGGCTTTTTAGGATTCTACATGAATTACAATGACGACGGTACACCAATAATAGATATTATGGCTTGGGTGGGCGTGGTTATTATGATCTATGTTTGTTTTCAACTTTTCCGTTTCCATCCAAGTGGTCGCAATTGGGCTTTAACCATATACTGGCTCTTATTACTTGAAGGAGCAGGGTATAGTATCTGGCTGATCATTTCATGGGTCAAAGACTTTTTTGGAGGAAAAGATTTCTCATTTGCATTGAATATTAATAACCCCGTCTGGCAGGGTGAAGTCAGCGGTCTTTTCGCGATATTGCTGTATTTTGGCGTGGTTGTTGTTTTCATTTTCATTCCCGTGTACTTCTTGATGAGAAAAGATGTAAAGCAATTGTTCCAAAAAACTGCCCCCACCGGAGAAACAAATTAATGCCCTCCCGACGCGCACTCCTCTACATGCCCGGTGACGATTGGAAGAAGATCACCAAAGCCCTGACCCTCGGCGTGGACTGCATCTGCATGGACATGGAAGACGGCGTGGCCGTCAACCGCAAGGCCGAGGCGCGCGAGACCATCGCGAAAGCCCTGCAGGAACTTGACTTCGGCGCGAGCGAAAAACTGGCGCGCATCAACGCCGTCGGCTCGGGCTGGGAGAAGGACGATATTGCCGCTGTCCTGCCGCACCGCCCGCAGGGAATCGTGATCCCCAAGGTCGAGTCGTTCGACCAGATCCAGTGGGCGCACGACCTGATCGCGGGCGCGGAGTTGAATCACGGCTGGCCGCTCAATTCGATCCGCATGCTGGTCGGAGTCGAAACCGCGAAGGGGATTCTCAATCTCAAAGAGATCGCCGCGCATCCGCGTCTCGACGGCATCATCTTCGGCGGTGAGGACTTTGCCGCCTCCATCGGCGCCACGCGCACACCCGAAGCGACCGAACTGCTCTACGCGAGACAAGCCGTGGTGGTGGCCTGCGCCGCATTTGGCCTGCAAGCCATTGACATCGTCACGATTGATTTCAAGAATCCCGACCGGGTCCGGGCCGAGGCGGAGTTTGGCGCGCGGCTCGGGTACGCCGGCAAGCAGATCATCCACCCGGCGCAGGTCGAGCCGGTCCAGTCCGCGTTCACGCCGGGCGAGGAAGCCATCGCCCACGCCCGCCGCATCGTCGAGACATTTGAAGCGAGCCAGAAAGCGGGCAAGGGCGCGTACGCCCTCGACGGCAACATGATCGACATGCCGCTTTTGAAGAACGCGCAAAAGGTGCTCGAGCGCGCGAAGGCGGCGGGTCGAAATTGATAGGGAGTGCGGCCTTCAGGCCGCCCGCTTTGCTGTTCCACCCAAATCTCGCAGCCTAAAGGCTGCACTCCAGATTTGAATTATGAAATTCAGTTCATCGCCGCACCGACCAATCCATTTATACGCAGATAATGCCTGGTATTTCATCACGGCATCAACAATTGAGCACGCTAAAATATTGATGACCAACGAACATCTGATGATCTGGAGAAATATTTTTCTCGCTGCGCTCGATGAACTAAGAATCGCACTGTGCGCATGGGTGATTCTTCCAAATCACTATCACATCCTCGTTCAACCCGGTTATGGAATGAGCATCGCGAAGCTCACAAACCTTCTGCACGGAAGAACGTCATTTCAACTGAACGCACTCGATCAATCTCGTGGGCGAAAGGTTTGGTACAGCTATTGGGACGTTTGTATGCGTACCGAATACGATTTTTGGGCGCGTTTCAATTACATCCATTACAACCCCGTAAAGCACGGCTACGTGGATGCTCCTGAAGATTGGGAGTTCTCCAGCTATCGTTTCTATCTCAAAGAACAAGGCAGAGATTGGTTGTGGAATTGTTTGCAGAGATACCCGGCTGAAGAGTTGTTGAACAACGATAAAATATAGCGGCGCGGAGTGCAGGCTTTAGCCTGCATCATTTTGCGGCAAGTATCGGCCTGAAGGCCGCACTCCACCACAAAAGGAATTTAATCTTGCTATCCATTCTATTCGGTCTGACCTCGGCGGCGGGTTGGGGCGCCGGTGATTTCATCGGCGGTCTGGCCGCGCGCCGCACGGGCGCACAGCGCGCCGTTTTCTATGGCGAGATCGTCGGCATCTTCGTGCTCTTCGGCATCCTTGCCATCGTGCGCGAACCGCTCCCCGAAATGCGTGTGTGGTTGTTTGCATTGGTGGCGGGTGCGCTTGGCACCATCGGCCTGATCCTGCTCTATCACTCCATGACCCTCGGCCTGATGAGCATCGCCACACCGGTTTCGGCGCTGTTGGCGGCCGTGCTTCCCGTTTTCGTCGGCATGGTCCGCGACGGTTTCCCGGGCTGGCTGACATTTTTCGGATTCGGCTTCGCCCTCTTCGCGGTGTGGATGATCTCGCAAGGTGAAGACGGCGTGACCGACCTGCTCGCTCATATCTCCGACTTGAAGTTGCCGCTGCTCGCGGGCCTTTGCTTTGGCCTGTACTTTGTCGTCATGCACGAGGCCACCCGCGAAGGCGCCACCCTCTGGCCCATGGTCGCCTCGCGCTCGGGCGGACTGATCCTCGTTGGCTTGTACCTGCTCGTCACCCGCACATCGCTGTCCGTGACGTCCACCGCATGGCGACGCATCGTGAGCTGCAGCACTTCGTCGAAG
>CAYNQA010000360.1:0-3092 GCA_964399225.1 uncultured Anaerolineaceae bacterium | reverse complement strand
GCGTCCGCTCGAACTGACCGACATTCGCCGTATTCAAGCGGAAGTATGCTTGCAGGGGCAGGTCCACCTTCACACCCTTCGGCACATAGACAAACGATCCGCCCGACCAGACCGCCGAGTTGAGCGCGGCAAATTTGTTGTCTTCGATCGGGACGACCGTGCCAAAATACTCACGGAACAGGTCAGGGTGCTTCTTCAAACCATCTTCAATGGACAGGAAGATCACGCCCTGCTTTTCGAGATGCTCCTGAATGGAGTGGTAGACCATCTCGGATTCGTATTGCGCGCCGAGACCGGCCAGAAACTTGCGCTCTGCTTCCGGGACGCCGAGTTTGTCGAAGGTACGCTTGATGTCATCCGGGACATCGTCCCATGATTTTTCCTGTTTCTCGGTCGGCTTGACGTAGTAGTAGATGTTTTCGAGGTCGAGCGATTTTAGCTCGGGGCCCCAATTGGGCATGGGGCGCGCGAGGAAATGCTCAAGCGCCTTGAGGCGGAAGTCGAGCATCCACTGCGGCTCGCCCTTCATGCGCGAGATATTCTCCACGACGGCGCGGCTCAAACCCTTTTCGGATTTAAACGCATAGTTATCGTCACGGTCATGGAAGCCGTACTTGTAATCGCCAATATCTTCGAGGATCTTGGCATCTTCATTGAGTTTGGTTTCTTCACTCATTGGATTCACCATTTCTAACTCTAAGGTCACAACAGAGTGCAATAACGCGCTCGTTGTGCTGGCGTACTCGGCCTAGGCCGCTTCCTCGTACTTTTCACGCACCCAGTCGTAGCCATGCTCTTCGAGGTGCAAGGCCAGGTCGGGACCGCCGGATTCGACGATGCGTCCGCCCATCATCACGTGGACGAATTGCGGCTTGATGTAGTTCAGCAGGCGCTGGTAGTGCGTAATCACGAGCACACCGAGCTCGGGTCCGCTCAGGGCGTTGACTCCCTCCGAGACGATGCGCAACGCATCGATGTCCAGCCCCGAATCGGTCTCGTCGAGGATGGCGAAGGCCGGCTTGAGCGTCGCCATTTGCAGGATCTCAGCGCGTTTCTTTTCGCCGCCGGAGAAACCGTCGTTGAGGTAACGGCCTGCAAAGTTGTGGTCCATCTTGAGCATATCCATCTTTTCCTTGAGCATCTTGCGGAACTCGGGAATGGGCATGCCCTTGTCTTCCGGGTTTTGGGCGCGGCGGCGCGAGTTGATGGCCGAGCGCAGGAAGTTGGCCACGGTCACGCCGGGGATGGCGACCGGGTATTGGAACGCAAGGAAGATGCCCAGGCGGGAACGCTCATCCGGTTCGAGTTCGAGGACGTTCTGGCCATCGAGCAATACTTCGCCCGCAGTGACGGTGTAATTCGGGTGGCCCATCAACGTGTAAGCCAGCGTGGATTTGCCGGTGCCATTCGGCCCCATAATGGCATGGACTTCGCCCTGTTTGATGGTGAGGGTGAGGCCCTTGAGGATTTCTTTGTCTTCAATATTGACGTGCAGATTCTTGATCTCTAGTTGCGACATGCTTTGTGCTCCTGACAATTAAGCCAATTCTGGCGTTTGTATCAAATCGGCGGCATTATAGCAAAGCGGATTGAAAATGTCAATATTTATGATATATTTCTAGTAAATTATTTTGGCAAAACTCAAACGTTCGTGCAGAATGGCACTTGCAGATTCAAATCCTCGCCTCTATAATGACCACTAGGCATTCACCCTATGATCACTCTTGAACAAATCGAAGAACGTATCCGCGAATTAGTAGAAGTACGCCTGCCAGCCATCCTTCCAGGGCGGACTGTGGAAAGCCTTGCTATTCGCGAATTCGCCGAGGCCATGCATACCAACACTGTGGAACAGGAAGGCAAACGCATTGCCCCGAATGTTTACACGCTCATCTCGCGTCCCGATGAGATCAAGGCGTGGCAAAATCCACAGCTGATCGATACTCTGAAAGAAACCATCTTCACAGCCGGGCGCGAAGCCGGCCTGGAGTTCAGCGCAGCCCCGACTCTCACGATCACTACCGACGAGTCCCTGCCCCTCTCCCGGATCCGTGTTGTGGCATCTCACAAAGTGGAATCAATTACGGAAACCAGCAACATGACAAATGAAGAAAATGAAAATGAGGATCCGGAGGCGGATCACATTCCCGAGAACGCCTTCCTGATCGTTGATGGCCGCAAAGTGTTTCCTCTCAACCAGAACGTGATCAATATTGGGCGAAGACTCGAAAACGATCTCGTTCTGGATGATCCGCGCATCTCGCGCACACATTCCCAGCTGCGCGCCATCAAAGGCCGCTACGTGATCTTTGACTTAAACTCCACAGGCGGTACCTTTGTGAACGGACAGCGTGTCCAGCAGACTGTTCTCTACCCCGGTGATGTTGTTTCACTTGCAGGCGTTACTCTTGTCTTCGGGCAGGATAACCCGCCTCCCCGCCCCGACTTGCGAGAGACCGGGCCTCTCCAGTTTCAATCCCCAGATCGCCCAACAGCCATTTTGAAAGAACGCACCGACATTCGAAAACGGCGCAAATGAGCGCGACGATCGTTCTGGTTCTGCGGCTGGGAATGGCGGTATGCCTTTTCGCCTTTTTCGGCTGGGGCATCTATACGCTTTGGCGTGAGATGAGGGATCGCGGCTCCCAACTCGCCAGCCGTAAACCGCATCCCCTTATGCTTTCCATTCAGACCGGCGAAGGCGCAACACTTCGCCGCGCGTTCACGCAAAATCAGGTCACAATAGGGCGCGACCCTGCCTGCGAAGTTTTCCTCAATGATAGTGCTGTCTCTGCCCGACATGCCCGCCTCAGTTTCCATCACGGACAATGGTGGGCCGAAGATATCGGCTCCACAAATGGCACCCGCCTCAATCAGTCCGCGTTGAACGTGCCCACCGTTCTCACCACCGGCGATCAGATCGAATGCGGCCAAAGCGTCATCATCGTCACTGTTGGTGCAGGGAACGAAACATCACCCACCACCCGACTCACCTGAATTGATCACCGCACGCACGCAGACCCGCCTGCTGAGCTACGCGACGGCATTTCTTTTTTTATTCTGCCTCGCGCTCACCCTCTCCCCTGCAGTCC
>CAYNQA010000359.1:0-3115 GCA_964399225.1 uncultured Anaerolineaceae bacterium | reverse complement strand
TGGTGCGAGCGATAGACCATCTCACCCGCCGGAATGCGCACCGGCAGGCGGTTCTGCGATGGCGGCAGGGGGCAGGTGGCGAAGTCGGTGTAAGCACAAGGCGGGTTGTAAGCGCGGTTGAAGTCAATTACCACTTCGCGCTCATTAGGCGCATCGGTGACGAGGAAACGCCCGCCGGGATAGGAGCCATTACCATTGGTCGGGTCGTAGAAGTTGAAGAACAGGCCTTCGTCAGTTTTCTCGGCCTCAAGGCGGCATTCCTTCCCGCCCAGGCTAAAGAGCGCAAAGCCCGGGAATTCCACATCGTATTCCTCGCCGATCACGTCGCGGATCTTGAGGATGCGCGGCGGGTCGTAGGGCACGAAGCGGGCGGTGATGCGATACGCCGAATTGACAGGGTAATGCTTCAAGCCAGTGAACCCCTTGCGGGCTGGGTTCTCCTTGTCCCAAACGCGGATCAGGCAATTCTTTCCGCGCTTGATCGCCACCATGATCAGGCTGCCCAACTCGAGGTAATCGGTATTTTCCTCGATGTCGAAGCGCAGGGTCTTGAATTTGACCGATTCACCGTTGCTGGTCATGGTCACGCCATCCGCAGTACGGACCGAGATGGCTCCGTTGCGGTATTGGAACACACCGGCCTGCTCGGGGATCCCCGAACCTTCCAGTTGGATATCGTTCGTGGCGGCTTTACCGAAGGTGTTATTCCCTTCCACCAGCCAGAACAAGCCGGAAAGCGCCAGCCAGCTTCGTTCGTTACTGCGCAGGCGGTTTTCGCGGTCGGTGCGATATTGGGTAATTTCGAGTTCGTAGTTTTGTTCGGAGGCCATGGGTTGATTATAAGAAAAAATATTACATTGGGCTAGGGTCAAATTATCGGGCTGTTTATTGACATGCACTGCGTTCCCTCGTATAGTGAAGCATATCTTGTGAAAAGGAGAAATAAAAGATGGAACTAATGCTTCAGTTATCCGAAGGAGGCTCGTATAGCGAACTGCTTTGGCTCTTGTGGTTGGTGTTGGGGCTTTTCCTCTTTTTTGTGGTTGTTGGCTGGCTGGTGAGCGGTAGGAAGAAACCAGAGGCGGAGCCGGTCCATGCGACGCATCACCACGAGGAACACAAACAGGAAGATAACCTGGAAATTATCGAAGGGATCGGCCCGAAGGTGGCAAAACTACTGAATGCGGCCGGCATCCATACCTTCTCTGACCTTGCCAACACCCCTGCCTCGAAAGTGGAAGAGACGCTCAAGGCGGCGGGGTTGAACATGATGAACGCCGCAGGCTGGATCGAACAGGCCAAGCTTGCCGCCAAAGGGGATCTGGAGGGCTTGAAGAAAATGCAAGCCGAACTCAAGGGCGGGCGGCTGAAATAAATTCAAAGAGACCCGGCGTGCGCCGGGTCTCTTGATTGTTAGAAACGCAAGTAGCGTGCCACGCCCATCAACAAGGCGGCAATGATCAGGCTAAAGGCATTGATCTTGGAAACCATTTCCTGACGTTTACGAAGCGCAGCGAGTTGAGATGCCTGCTCGGGCGTAGGCGCACCCTTGATCTGAGCGCCAAGCGCGGCCATGGCCTTGCTGACACGGGGAATCATCATGCCTGCGCCCAACCCGATCAAAGCAAAGACTGCGCCCACACCAAAGCCGATCCCAGGCCCGGCCATCATCCATTGGGAGGTGAACCAATTCGAATCAATGCCGTAAAGAACAAATCCTGCAAGCACGGTCGAAATGCTGCTCACCGACATGGCTAAGCTGAACTTTGTCTGGGTCATCAAATAGCCCATCACTTTTTGTCCCGATTCAGCGGAAGCCATCATCGACGGCATCACGAAGAACGTTAGGGCGAGCGCGCCGCCCACCCAGAATACCCCTCCGACCACATGCACCAAACGCAATACAAGTAAAACGATATCCATTTTCTATCTCCTTGGCGATAAAGTGTTATGAGACTGTAAACCCTGAACCATTAAATTCGGTTCAGGGTTTCACCACAAAATTTCCATGGCTGGCTTCGGGCAATAATTTCAGCAGATCATCGCGTTGCAGGATGATGCCCGTGTTGGATATTCCTGATCCCAACGATATCTCCTCATGGAGGAGCACGCTCGCGTCGATCAGAATGGGCAGCGGGTTCGCCAACCCGATCGGAGACACGGTCCCGATGCGATAGCCCGTCGCCCCCAGCACCTCTTCCGGGCTGGCCATCGTCAACCGCGACTGGCCGAAATGTGTGCGCAGAGCCGGCCATGAGATCTGGTCCGCGCCCGCGACGAGCACCATCGCAAAGCGTCCCTCCCCGAGGCGGAACACGATCGAGCGAATCACTTGCCCGGGCAGTTGCCCGCGTTCGGAGGCGGCCTGTTCCAGCGAGGTCACCTGGCCCGTGTGGCGGAAGACGCGATGCGCGATACCGAGTTCGGTCAATTTTTGAGAGACAGGGGAGATATCGGTCATGAGGAAAGCTGCCGCAGGGCTTCGCGCGCCAACATCGAGCGCTCACGGTCTGAGCGGTCTTCAGCGTATGGTGTAAGAACGGTCTGCGCATTGGGATTGCGCGTTTCGGCGAGCGCTTGAATCGCACGTTTCATCACGTTGCGGTCCGGGTCGTGGATCAGAGACTCGATGATCGGCAGGACTCGGTCATCTTGAATGCGACTCAAGCCCGACAGCGCATGTATACGGATCGATGACTCCACCGCCCGGGTCGCCTCATCCAGGACCCCCAAAGCGGGCGCACCATAGCGGGCTAGTGCCAACGCGGCGGCTTCTCCCACTGAGTTATTGACATCATAAACAGCCATGCCCAGCGGCTCGATGGCGCGCGGATCGCTGATCTGTCCCAGCAACTGCGCCGACTGAAAGCGGACATTGCCCTCGGTGTGCCGCAGATACTCGCATAATAACGGGACCGATTCTGCACCAAAGCTTAGGATGGCATTGAGCAACGGCTTGGCCGCGCCTTCGCGCCCATACCACCAGAACGAGTCATCCATCGCGTCGAGCAAATAGGGGACGGCTTCTTTCAACTGGCTTTCGGCCAGTCCCTGTGCAGCGGCCTGACGCACCTCGAGTTGAGTATCTTCCAGCAAAACATCGGAGAGACGGATG
>CAYNQA010000358.1:0-3127 GCA_964399225.1 uncultured Anaerolineaceae bacterium | reverse complement strand
AATTTATACCCGTATACGATCATCCCCCGCTCATCTCCATCGTCACGCATCTTGCGTGTGACCATCTCCACGGGCATGCCGATCTTGATTTCGTTGCTGTCCACGTCTGTCAGTTGGGCGGTGACCATGGGACCCTCGTTGAGTTTCACGAGCGCCACGGTGTAGGGAGCGTTGCTATCAAAGCCGCTGGGGGCTTCGTAAATGGTGGTGTAGGAGTAAATCTCTCCCTTTCCGCTGAAGGCGAATGGCTCTTTGGCTTCACCCTTGCATTCAGGGCAGACGTCGCGTGGCGGGAAGATTTTCGCATCGCAATGCGGACAGACTTCACCCACTAAAGCATAACGTTGTTTCTTTAATCGCCAGTGTCGAGGTATTTCCATGAGAGTTCTCCTTTTTTCAAACGTGCAAGGGTAATTCTATCCAGGCAGACTCTCAAAGGCTATCAGAAAACCGATTTTGGGTCCTGTTAGGGTTTTGATAGCTCTCCCGCAAGCGCCGTCCCCGCCAGCCAGCCAGTTGTCCAGGCAGATTGGAAGTTGAATCCGCCTGTCACGCCGTCGATATCGAGCGTTTCCCCCGCAAAAAACAGACCGTCCACGCGGCGGCTTTGCATGGTTTTGAAATCCACCTCGTCCAGCCGAACGCCGCCGCAGGTCACGAACTCTTCCTTGAACTGTCCCTTGCCCTCGATCTTAAATTCGCCCGCGGTCAACTCGCCCGCCAGCCGCCGCAGCTCGGATTTCGAGACATCCGCCCAATTCTTCTCGCCAATGAATTGCGTCAATTGCTTCCACAATCGGATGGGGATCTGTGTGAACGCCGATTGTGCGCTCACTTTACGGCGGGAATTTTCAGCCCAATCTTTGTTATGCTGTAAAACCTCGAGTGTCCTCTCCAGCCCGAGGTCGCCGAGCCAGTGGATGGTCAGGGTGGAGCGGTAATTTGCCTCGAAGAGAGTCCGCGCGCCCCAGGCGGAGAGACGTAAAATGGCCGGGCCGCTTAGTCCCCAATGCGTGATCAGCAGCGGACCACGTTGCGTCAGCGCGCCCATCTTCACCGTCACGTTTTCCACAGCCACCCCCGCCAATCCGTCGATGCGCGGATCGCGCACGTTGAACGTGAACAGCGACGGGACGGGCTCCTCGATGGTGTGGCCGAGCGATTGGACGATGGCGCGCGTGTGCGAGTCGCTGCCCGTGGCGATGACGAGATGATTCGTTTTGAGGAACGACTCCTGCGCTTCATTCCTGACGTTGAGGCGGAAACCACCTTTCGGGCTTTTTTCCACCCCGAGCAGTTTCGTCCCCAGCATGACCATCACCCCAGCCTCTTTCGCCGCTTCACGCAGACAGTTCGCCACCGTTTCAGATGAATCGGTTGTGGGGAACATGCGCCCATCGGCCTCGGTCTTGAGCGGAACGCCGTGCGCTTCGAACCACTTCACAGTGTCGCGCGGTTGGAAGCGGCTGAATGCCCCGCGCAGTTCGCGCCCGCCGCGCGGATAGTAGGTGATGAGTTGCGCGGGCTCGAAGCAGGCATGCGTCACGTTGCAGCGCCCGCCGCCCGAGACGAGGACTTTGCTGAGGGTCTGTTTCGATTTCTCGAGGATGAGCACGCGCAAGTGTGGATGGAGTTCGGCGCAACGGATGGCCGCGAAAAATCCCGCAGGCCCTCCGCCCGCGATGACGACGTCCCAGGAGGATGAAGATGTAGACATGGAAAAGAGAATACCACGAAGACACAAAAGCACAAAGACTCAAAGAAAAAACCTCGTGTCTCTGTGTCTTGGTGCCTTTGAGTTGATCTGATGGCTAAATTTTTACCAACCCCGAATCCTTCACGATCCGCGGCACGACCTCGTCCCAGCCGACAGGCATGATGTGGATGCCGTGGATGCCTTGCCCGTGGAACGTCTTGATGCGGCGGATGAGTTCGAGCGCGATCTGGATTCCTTCCTCTTGCGCGTTGCCCGCTTTGTCAGCTTGCTCCATGCGTTGCAGTACGGACTTGGGCAGGTACACGCCAGGCACCTCGAACAGTTTCTGTGCCATCTTCAAACTCTTGATCGGCGTGACGCCCGCGAGAATGTAAACCTTGCCAAGCACGTCGCGTTTGGCGAGTTCGTTCAGCCAGGTCTCCATACCGTCGATGTCGAAGATCAAGTTGGTCTGGAAGAATTGCGCGCCCGCGTTGACCTTCTTCTGCTCGCGCAGCGCCTGGAATTTGACATTGGATGAGAACGGCGAGGCGGCCGTACCGATGAACAGTTTCGGCGGAGACTTGATCTCGCGGCCGTCGAGATATTTCCCTTCATCGCGCATGCGGCGCAAGACCCACACCATTTGAATGGCGTCGAGGTCGTTGATCTCCATCTTGTCGCGCGGGGAGGGGGAGAGTTTGGCGCTGTCGCCCGTGACGCACAGCACGTTGCGGACTCCCAGCGCGCTCGCGCCGACGATCTCGCTTTGCAGGCTGCCGCGCGAACGGTTACGCGCCGACATTTGCAGGACGGGCTCCGCTTCGTTTTGGATCGCCACGGACGAGCACGCCCACGATGTCATGCGCGGCATGGCGGAGGCGTTGTCGGTGAAGTTGAGCGCCGTCGCGTAGGGACGGATCATCTCGATGTTGCGGATCAGTTTGTCGGTGGTGGGGGAGAGCGGCGGCGTCACTTCGCTGGTGACCACGAACTCGCCCGCGACGAGTCTGCGTTGCAAGTCCGAGACAACCTCGGGGGACGCGGGCGGATGGTAGGCCGAGTCACCCCGCCACCAGTCAGGTTGGCGAACCGGGCGGAAGATGGAGTCCCAGGTTTGGGAGCGGGTATCGCGCGCGAGCAGTCCAGTCACGATTTTGGCGGCGCCGATCCTGCCCATGTTTTTGAAGATGGCGCCCCACGAGTCTTTGCCCACTTGCGCCCAGTCGAGCGGCGGCAGGACTTCGAGCAGGAGGTCTTCGCGACCCCAGGCGAAGGAGCGTTCGTAAATTTTGTACCAGATGCACGGGCGGGTTTTGTCCACGTAGCAATATTCGGAGGTGGAGCCGCCGCAGGGTCCGTTGCGCAAGCCCTTTGGACATTCCATCGGGCAGATGAGCGCGGTCTCTTGCAAGAGGCAGTTGCCGCACA